>JAHFDX010000089.1 GCA_023248785.1 Myxococcales bacterium | reverse complement strand
ATGTCGTTCACTCTGAGGGACGTGGAGCCTGGGGCAATCGCCCCGCGTTGGAATGGCGTGCCTGTCCAGTCGAGTGGCGCGCGTTGCACATGGCCACCTCTTCCGTTGTCCACGATGGCTGGTCGGAGATGTGCGCGCCATGGCCGCTATGTGGTGCCATATGGCGAAACAAATGGGCACTTGGGCTTGTTCCGGCCGAATCATTCCGCGAAGGGATGAATGTTCGCGTCTAGAATGCCGTCCCTAGTAGAGAGCAGGGAACCTGCGACGGAGAGAGGTACATCATGCGACGAGGGGTAGTGTTCGGGATGCTCTTGTTCACGTCGTTCGCGGCAACGGCCCACGCCGCGAAGTACAGTTGCAATAGCGCAGAAATAAAATTTGCAGCATACAAGTATTGGTTTAATCAGTTCTACGCCAAGAAATTCAACCACCTGCCCATTGTTCGAAGCGGTGCGATCGAGGCGAAGGGCGCTTCGTTGGGAACGAACGTGAGTCTGTACGTTGGGCCAACGAATCTTGGGGCAGCGTTGGCCTACAGCTGGGTCCACCCGTATCTTCGTCAGGACGCGCATGAGCCCATCGTTCGACTTGCCCGTAGCAACTCGAGCACACTCGGATTTACGGTCCATCTGTGTGGCTATGCGTGGGATGAAATCGCAACGCCGAAGGACCAGCCCACCCCCGTCCGAGATTATTCCACCGCGGGGTATTACAAGATCGTTAGCGCGAAGAACTCCGACGGTACGGACATTATTCGCACCGTCTCCGATTACAATCGATCAGGGCGGTTTCCGGGCCGATACGAGAGTACGCGGCGTGACGCCGCTTGGTGGACCGCGCGCGAAACCAACGTCTTCGTCAAAAATATGGTGTTTATCGCAGTGCTCGAACCTGAATCGATGGTGCGAACCTTCGAAGGCCAACTGCGAATTTCATACGACAAACCTGCGTGCATCGAATGGCGCTCGAGTGGTGCCACTGCCGAGAATCCAGGTGACTGCAAGAAGGAGTGGCCGTAGGCGCGAGCGGAGAGATAGGGCGGGAGCCAGAGTAGAAAATCCAGACTCACCTGGCGAACCCGCGAAGTTCACTTTACTTCTCAACAAACGCGCACTTGCTGTTCGCGTTGTCCATCTCCAAACGCTTCATCGGCTTGCCCGCCTCGAACGATTCAATGCTCACTTGGGTGCCGGAGGCGTTCAGCTGTTGCAAATCGCTGCAATACGTCGTCAACACGAGCCGAGCTTTCTCGCCCTCGCTGTATCCCGTGCAGCTAACGAATACGCCAACGTCATTTACCTTCACGTCCGCGCATTGTGACGGCAAGGCACCTTTGAGCGTTCGTTCGAACTTTGCCGTTTTGGAACACGCGAGCATTCCAAGGGTGATTACCAAAACAGATGCGAACATTCTCTTGCGAATCAGCATGTGTAGTCTCTCCAACGAGAGTCGAGCGTACCTTGGCTGTGCGCGGAGAGCTCAAAAATCATGGCCCACATTGATTCGATCTCGAAGATCCTGCGCTCAACCTGATGATGCAGGAGGCTCCACGTACCGGCATCAACGCACTTCCCCGAGGAGTCGCCCAAAGACGAGTATGGCTCGGGCATCGATCAATTCGAAACCAAACTTCATCCCATTCGCTTGAGACTGCGTACCGGGTGTGGTGGTGATGACTGCCAGCTCCGCATCGCTTGCGTGGGCATCTTCTAGACGCTTGGATATGAGTGCCGCTTGAACCCCATGGCGTGGATGGGCCGGTAGGGTGGTCGACCCGGTCAGGATGGCCATACCGTCGTGCACGCGCATGCTCGCTGCCCCCCCGCGAGTGCATTCGCCACATCCCTCGTCATGGGGGGTTCGGCACGTTCGATGCGCAAGGCGTAGCTGTGTCTACAAACATGGCGGGAGCATAGCGGCGACTCGCTAGATTCTCACGGCGCTGATGTCCAGAAGAACCGGCAACCCACCGGAGAGTAGGAAATCCAAACTCGCTAGGATCGTGACAACGACCGACGCCTGCGACGATCCATGAAGGCAGCGATCGCCACCACGCATCCGGCCACACCGACAATCGAAGCCCTGTTGCTTCCGCCGTCTGCGATATCGCAAGAGCCACCGCCTGGGGGTCCCGGTAAGCCTTGTAAGCCTCCATCATCGGTGACGCCCCCGTCTGCTAGACTTGCATCGTTACCGGTTCCCGCATCTGCGGCAACGGTGCACACGGGTGCGCCTGGAAATGAAGCGTAGCCATTGTCGCAAGATACCTTCGCGAAATCACGGATGCGCGCGTCAGCAGCCGATGTCTGAAGCGCCTTCAACATGGCCGAAACAAGAGCAGCTTTCTTCGCGCTCGCGTCGGACTTGAGTACGCCTCGCATCTGGGCGAACACCGAGAGCTCGTCGTAGATGATGTTTAGCGTGGCTTCGGTCGTGCGATTTGTGCTCGGCACCAACGTGAAGTCGACACCCGTTTCCCACATGTGAAAAAGGGCATGGTATCCCTGGTCGCAATTGTTGTCCGTCCACTCTTCAGTCCATTTTCCCTTGGTCGGACCCGCCATCGCCGCACTATCAGTGCAGGCATGGTGCGAGATTCGGTCGGCAAGTGAATGAATGTAGATTCCGAGCCGGGCGTTCTTTGCGCGCGTCCCATCCACACCAACGACGGAATCGAATTGCGGTGACAACGCAGGACTGCCGCTGTCAGCGCCGCGGATCACTTGAACTCCGGTGTAATTGTCGACTGGCGCGGAGATCGGACCGATGACCGCGCTTGACCAGTGGATCAGCGCTTGACCGCCATAGGTGGCCGTGAAGCACGAGCTCCCGGTGCCGTAATCACCGGCGTCACTTCGCACCGTAAGACCCGCCGTACAGGTTGCCTGACGCGTCGCCATCGCCCAGTTGCGGAGGTGAACGAGGAAGAACTCAGTCATTGGCGATTGAAGATCGGGGTGCAGTCCGTCGATGTTGGACGGAGGCGATCCCGAACCTCCATTGTAAATCGAGATATAGTGGAAGAATGTGCCGCCGGCCTGGAAGTTGGTGCGTAGAAAACCGTCCATCTCAACGGTCTTGAGCGAACCGTCGCCAACTGCGTTGCCTTGCATGTCGTACGGCTCGAACGAACCGTAGTCACAGAGCTCGTCGTAAGCGGTAATCCAATAGGCATCGTCTTTCGAGAAGCCGACCGCCTGCGCGATTAGGTAGGTCGCGTCTGCGTGGATCATGCTACGCGCGCCTGGGTTTGGATTGAGTCCCTCGGTCCCAAGCAGAGCGGCCGCAGCCGCGCGACACGCAGGATTCGAGGAGCCCACCGGCTTACACACATCCGGCAACGCCGTGCAGTTTTGCGGCGCACCGCCGGCCTTCGGGAAGCAGATGTCCTCGGCAAAGGCGAACGCGTTAGGTCCCCACGCGAAGAACGCCGTGGCGGTGAGGGACGCCCATAGACAATTTTTTCTTGAAAGACCGATTCGCATCTTTCAGGTCTAGCGCGCGAGGAAGCTCCTCAGTGTCCACACATGCCTTCACCACGAAACGGCAACAAATCGTCCGACGTGACATCTAAAGTCCGAGGCAAGCATCGGTGCAAGCTTGGTACTGGTCGCTACAGGCCTTGTGCGCGGCCTCGATGGGGGCAAACGTTCTGTGGAGGAGCGCAGTAATGTTGCGGTCTCCTCGAACCTTGCCGCTTGAGACTTGCGCGTTGAACGAATCCCACGCGTCGTATTGCGCGTTGTCCACTGGCTGCTCGCACGAAACGTACGCTGCATCGCATCCTGTCATGCACAGCAGGTACTGAAACGAATCATCGGGATCGGTACCGGTCTCAAGTTGGTCCGGTAGCGCGCTTGTGGCTGCGTTCGCGACGGAGACGATCAAGAGTGCGGCGGTCGCGCCCGCAAGGATGTGGCTGAGACGATTCATAGGGTCCTCGTGATGTGCTTGTCAGCCGGCTCCCTGCAATAGTGTGGCGCTTGCGCAGTGACCTGCCATTACCTCCCAGGTCGGAGAGCAGGGCGACTCGTGCGAGAACGCTCCGTCGAGCTCAGCGTTGACCTCTCGCATCCGCGGGACGCATCCGCACGTGTCATGCATGCTAAGAAAACTGGAGCAGCCGCAGGGCGAACAGGCCGGCGGGGTCGTGGCCGCACCTGTGTTCTCGCGAGTGGCTAAACGAGCGCTTATGCGCTGAGGAGTAGGCACGGCTACGCGGGAGCGACACGTTCAAAAAATGCACAGAGTTCGTTGTGGCGCGCTTTTGCATCGGCCCAGCCCAAATCGATCAACTGGGAGGCAAAATCGCCGTCGAACAGTACATACGATAGAAGGTCCGATTCGCTTGCGGCCTCGCTGTCACCGAGTGCACTGATCATTCGCCCGAGCATTCCACCGACACGCCTTCCGAACTGTTCCTTCCGTACGTACTGGACAGCGAGCGCGCCAATGTTCTCTGACGAGCGAATAAGCACGGAGTGCATCGGCCGAAGTCCGCGGGGCGATTCGTACCCCATCGCGCGGTTCAGGGTTTCGACAAACTCCGGCCCGTACGCTTTGACGCCAGCATCCAGGATCCGATTGATCGTCTCGAGGCGCGCGAGGTCTGTGTCGAGACGGTCGAGCAAGAGCGCGTTGAGCGTTTTTCCGAGAACGAAAAGTGGACCCGGAAACGCGTCGTCAGCAGCGGGACTCCCTTCGTCGAGCGCGGCTTCTGAAATGTAACGAGGATTGATAATAATTACGCCCCCGGCACCGAGTCGCCGCGCGGGGGACAAGGGGACGTTTTGCCTAAGACCCCCGTCGCAGTGGAAATCGCCGTCGAGCCTTACGGAAGGAAAGAGGATCGGAATTGCGGCGGATGCAAGCGCGTGCGTCGCCGTGATGGTGGCAGCGCGTGGTTCGATGGTGGGGTCGGCGCTCCAGGGAGGTAATCCGTCGTCGCGTCGTTGCACAAAGACCACAGTCTTGCCCGAGGAGACGTGCGTCGTTGAGACCGTGACCGCTTCGAGCAATCCTTGCGCCAAGTTCGCGCGAATGGCTCGAAAGGGGATCGTATTTTCGAGGAGCGTTTCGAGACCACTCGGATCGAGTAAGCCTCCTTCGCGCGCGGGGATCGCGCTGGTAGGGCCGTTGCGTCCGAAGAGTCGTCCAGAGGCCGCAAAAATACCTGATGTGTCGATACGGATCAGTTGCTCGACCTGAAGGGATCGCCAAATGGCTGCGAGTCGTACGGCGCGCGATTTGGGTGTATCTGAAAATGCCGCAAGGCCACACGCGTTGAGCGCCCCAACGGACGTGCCACACAAGATGTCGAGCGGGAGAGCTCTTCCGAGCTGTTTGGCGACCTCATCGATGAGGTACTGAACGACGCCTACCTCGTAGGCCCCACGCGCAGCTCCACCCGCAAGTACGAGTGCAACTCGGTGCCCCGGCGCGCTGGTCATCTGCCAAGCATTGTAACATCCGAAACTACCTTTGTCCCAAAGGCTGCTTGACCGAGTAGGACCTTGCGCTACCCCGTACCCTCACCACTGCCACTCAACACCGACTGTGAGAGTACGACCGGGGAGCGGATAGCCGATCAAATCGTACCTCGGCTGATCGAAAAGGTTCTCGACAACGGCGCGAAATGAAAGCTGCTTTTTCAGGAACGCCGCGTGCGCCTCGAGATCGAACGAGCCTTGCTCTGGAATTAGAACCAGGCCCGCGGGATCGGCCGTGCGGTTTGACTGGTAGGTGTACCGCACCTCGAAGCGCACCTCACTTAGGCGCCACGACGGAAATGGGCGCGTTCGCATATACGCCCGCGGTGCAAGCACAAGGCGTGAACGCAGAGGAAGTACGGGCGCTTGGTCCGTCGTTGTGTCGTGCGCGTCCATGACCGTCGCGCTCAACTCGAACCCTACGTAATCGAGCACATGCATACCAGCAAGCACTTCGCTTCCGAGCACACGTGCGCTGCCAATGTTGTACGGCCTGACGTAACTCAATGAGGATCGCCGATACGCAATCAAGTTGTTTGTCCATCGTGCAAACACGAACGCATCGACGAAGCCTGCAACCCGATGCGGGTGCCCTATGTCGAGCCTTACTCCCAGGTCGGACACGAGGCCCTCTTCATTTTTCAAGTCCTTGTTGCCACGCGCCGCGCCTGAAATTCCGTAAAGTTCACCGAGCGTTGGCACGCGTCCATAACGTCCGACACTTGCGTAAAACGCGGAGCGAGGTGACGAGCGCACGGCGATCGATAGGCGTCCCATCGGTTCTGTCGTTGCCGTCCCGTTTTCGGACGCAACGGTGTCGTGATGCTCCACGGACGCGAGTGCACGTACGTCAAGGATGTGGCCTAGCCGAAAATCGCCTTCGAGTGAGGCGCGACCGAATCTTCGTTCGGCGCGTTCGCGCATGTACGTGTCGCCATTGATTCCTACGCGTTCGATTGCGGCTCGAGCACCGGGCCTTATTGTGAGCCATGGTGACATGTCGACTTGCAGCGTGGCGGCGTTTTCAATCCTCTCGCCGCGCACCTGGGCAAATTTACCGCCGAGTCCCACTTCGAGGAGAGGATCGTCGACGCGTGTTTGCGCAAGAAGTCCTGCGGCTTGAAGTTGTAGTGAGCATGTTGAGCCACACTGGGCGTCTGTACTGAGTGCGAACAGCTCGCGCGTGTAGCGCGCGCGGGCGACTTGCGTGGGCAGCAATGCGAGTCCGGGAACTCCCTGCTCTCGCGACACGCCGTTCCACACAATACGGGCTCGAGCGCCGGATCCTAATGCGTAGTTGCCGAGAAACCACGCGTCATACGTCGACACATCCGCGTTCGAACGCTTTGCGACGACATCGTCGTCCGTGACGAACCGCGTCCCTCGATCGTTGACGAACGAGTAGTCGTTGCGCGCGCTTTCGAAGCGAACTCCGGCGAGAGCACTGGCACGGCGATCGCCCACAGTTCCATAAACCCATCCGCCCTGCGAATGAAAGCTGCCAAGCCAGCCACTCGCGGATGCGCTGGTGCCTCGGACAACGCGCGGTTCGAAAAAGATCGCGCCGCCGACGCCGAGACGGTCGGCCTCCATGGGAGCGTGGCCGCGGTAGATCTCGATGCGTTCGACCATCCATAATGGAACGAGAGAGAGATCCGCGGTGCCTGCGACGTCGTCGTTGAGCCTGACACCTGCAAGATACACGGGTGTCTGCGCCGAGGTACTGCCGCGAATGCTGGCCGTGGAAAGCGATCCGTAACCGCCGGTGTCCACAACGGACACTCCCGGTTCACGTCGCAAAACGTCTGCAGCACGGACTCCGGGTCCCTCCAAGCGTTCTCGTTCGATAACGTGGCTTGCGCCGCCTGGATCTTTGCTGCCGTGCGAACCTTGCCGAGCGCCCCCTCGGACCAAAACTTCGTCTTCAGGCTCTGCGCGCGCGTCCCAAGCCGATGTCACAAGGGCGGCAATGGTTACGAAATGCCCTAAAGACCGGTCACACACATGGCACCTAGAAAATCTAACCTGTGGCAGCGCGCTCGTTGCACCGAGAGTTGGCACCGAGCCGGCCAGTGGCGAGTATGATATCGAACCTGTGTGAGCTCCACAGCTATTCCAGTTCGAATTGTAACGGCGGCCTCGCTGTTTGACGGACACGACGCTGCAATCAACATCATGCGGCGAATCCTTCAATCGCAAGGCGCTGAGGTGATTCACTTGGGGCACAACCGCTCGGCGGCGGAAGTGGTGGAGTGCGCTCTTCAAGAGGATGCACAGGCCATCGCCGTGACGAGTTACCAAGGCGGCCACGTGGAGTACTTCAAGTACATGCACGACCTCTTAAAGGAGGCCGGAGTCAAGGTAGCCATCTTTGGAGGTGGTGGTGGAACCATTCTCCCGACCGAAATTGAGGAACTTCACGCGTATGGTATCGCGCGGATTTACTCGCCCGACGATGGCCGAGCGATGGGGCTTCCAGGAATGATCGGGGATGTCATCTCGCAGACCGAGAAGGTTCCTCGCCGCACGGCCGACATTGCGCCCCATCTACCCGGGCTCGCCAAGCGCGATGCGCGATCCATCGCTGCGCTTATCACCATTGCGGAAAACCATCCAAGCGCGCGCGACGCTCTTATCGCTGCACTGCCGAAGCGCAAGGCACCTGTTCTTGGCGTTACGGGAACGGGCGGGGCAGGCAAGAGCTCACTCGTCGACGAACTCGTTCGTCGTTTTCTTTCGGACTTCGAAGAAAAAACAGTTGCAGTCCTGTCGGTGGATCCGTCGAAGCGAAAGACAGGAGGCGCACTCCTTGGCGATCGCATTCGTATGAACGCGATCCATCATCCGCGTGTGTACATGCGGTCGATGGCAACGCGCACGGCGCATCTTGCAATGAGCGCGCACGTAAAAGATGCGGTTCTCATCTGCCAAGCGGCGGGGTTCGACTGGATCATCGTCGAGACTTCAGGCATCGGACAGTCAGATACCGAAGTCACCGAGGTGGCGGATGTCTCGCTGTATGTGATGACGAGCGAGTATGGTGCAGCAACCCAGCTTGAGAAGATTGACATGCTCGATTTTGCGGATGTGATTGCCATCAACAAATTCGACAAGGGTGGCTCGCTCGACGCGATGCGTGACGTTCGCAAGCAGTACAAGCGCAACCACTTGTTTTCGGCGGACGACGAAGCGTTGCCCATCGTCGGCACCATTGCCTCGGAATTCGGCGATCCGGGGATGAATCGCCTCTATCGACTCCTCGTCGACACCATCTCTAGAAAAACAAACGCAAATCTTGCATCGTCTTTCGCAATCTCCGAGCGCATGAGTCAAAAGCACGAGATTGTGCCGGCCAGGAGAAGCCGCTATCTCGCCGAGATCGCCGAAGACAGCGATCGCTACGATGCGTGGGTGAACGAGCAGAGCGCCATCGCGCGCAAGCTTTATCACCTAGCGGGTGCACTCAAGCTCGTCGAAAACGAGGGTGCAAAAGAAGAGCTTGCCTTAGTCCAACGGCGGGTGGAATCGCAACTGCATCCCGATGCCAGCAAGCTCCTTCGGCAATGGCCAGAGGTTGTCGCGAAGTACTCGGCCGATGCATACAAATACACGGTGCGCGATCGCGTGATCGAGCTTCCGCTCACGAGCGAGTCGCTTTCGCATCTAACAATCCGCAAGGTAAGCCTGCCCCGCTACGAAGACTGGGGTGACGTGCTTCGATGGCTCCTAACGGAAAATGTGCCCGGCGAGTTCCCATTTGCAGCGGGCGTCTTTCCGCTTAAACGTGAGGGCGAAGATCCCGCGCGAATGTTCGCCGGTGAGGGCGGCCCGGAACGTACCAACAAGCGCTTTCACTATGTCTCGCGTGGCATGCCCGCCAAGCGGCTCTCGACGGCCTTCGACTCGGTCACCCTTTACGGTGAAGACCCGGATCATCGCCCAGATATCTACGGCAAGGTTGGCAACAGCGGAGTCAGTGTGGCCAACGTGGATGACGCCAAAAAGCTCTACTCCGGTTTCAATTTGACTTCGCCCGACACCAGCGTGTCGATGACGATCAACGGTCCCGCGCCGATGCTGCTTGGGTTCTTTCTCAACGCGGCCGTGGATCAGCAATGCGAGCTCTACCTTCGTGCAGAGGGAAAGAGCGACGAGGCAATCGCGAAGGTAACGAAGCTCTACGCGTCCAAAGGGCTGCCACGACCGAAGTACCAAGGTGACTTGCCGAGTGGAAACGACGGCCTTGGTCTGCTCCTCCTTGGGGCGAGCGGAGATGAAGTGCTGCCACGCGAGACGTACGAGAAAATTAGGGCCGAGACCTTATCGGCTGTTCGCGGCACGGTTCAGGCCGACATTCTGAAGGAAGATCAGGCTCAAAACACGTGCATTTTCTCGACTGAATTTGCGCTGCGCATGATGGGCGACATCCAGCAGTACTTCATCGATCATAGAGTTCGGAATTTCTATTCGGTGTCGATTTCGGGCTACCACATCGCCGAAGCTGGAGCGAACCCGATCTCCCAGCTCGCATTTACCCTCGCCAATGGGTTTACCTTCGTTGAGTACTACCTCGCGCGCGGGATGCACATTGACGACTTTGCGCCGAATTTTTCGTTCTTCTTCTCGAATGGTATCGATCCCGAGTACACGGTGATCGGTCGCGTTGCGCGTCGCATCTGGGCCAAAGCGATCA
>JAHFDX010000690.1 GCA_023248785.1 Myxococcales bacterium | reverse complement strand
CGTTGGGCGACACATCGGCCTCGGCCGAAAGCCGTGCATGCATGGCGCCCCTCGCCCATGTCAGTTCGTGCTTGTCATCTTTGCGAACCACAACCAATCGTTCGACGTCCGCGGCTGCGCCGCACTCCTTGCCACGAAATACGGCGGCGACAGCGATCCCTTGGCCAGTTACCGACACGGTTTTCGTACGACGAACGATCGCAAGATCGCCGGCCGACATTGAGCGTTCAAGAAGCTTCGCATCGCCCTGCATCACAGCAACGAAAAGTTCATCGCATGCACCAAGCGCGAGCGGCGCGCCATCCGCCGATAGGTCGATGAATGTCGCGCTGACAGGAGGTGTCGGCGCCGACACAATCCTGAGAGTTTCAGGGGCCGCGGGCACCCATTGGATATTTTTTTCGCGTGGGCGCTCGCACGCTGCACAGAGCGCGATTACCAAAACGGATAGTGACACGCGCGAAACGCTCATTGTGAACTTGTGCGACGAAGAAGTGATTCGCGCGGAAGAAGCAGCGCTCCGGCTGCGCGTGCCGCAAGCTCACTGCTCGAACGCGAATCGTCGGAGAATTCCGATGCTGCGCGCTCGGCTGCTTCGAGTCGTTGCCGGAGTACGTCCGTTGCGTCTGTTGACGCATCGCCCATGAGGCGACTTCGCACAAACACTTCGGCCGCCTTATACGAACTACGAACGAGCGGACCACTTGCTACGAACGAGAATCCCATCGAGCGGCCTTCTTGAGCGAAAGCGTCGAACGCGGCGGGTTCAACAAAGCGAGCCACGGGAGCGTGCTTTTCGGTCGGGCGCAGGTATTGTCCGATCGTAAGAATTTCAACACCGGCAGCCCGCAAATCGCGCATGGTGACGAGCACTTCTTCGTCGTGCTCGCCTATCCCTACCATGATGGAGCTTTTCGTGACCATCGACGGCCTGCGCGATTTCACGCGCTCAAGTACACGAAGCGACTGGGAATAACTGCATCGCCCGTCGCGAATGGTTTTTTGCAACCGCTCGATCACTTCAATGTTGTGCGCCCACACGTGCGGCTCCGCATCAACAGTTGCGTCAATCGGCTCGCTGCGTCCTTGAAAGTCGCCGAGCAAGGTCTCGATGAGCATGTCGGGCCGAAGTTCACGAAGGCGACGAACCGTCTTTGCCACATGGTCTGCGCCGCCATCGATCAGATCGTCACGATCGACCATCGTGAGGACGACATATTGTAACTTCATGCGTGACAATGCGCGCGCCACGTGCTCGGGCTCGCGTACATCGACCGCACCGCGCGGATTGCCTGTTGTCACAGCACAGAAGCGACACCCGCGCGTGCACGTGTCACCGAGAAGCATGACAGTCGCAGTGCCCTCGGCCCAACACTCGCCAATGTTGGGGCAGCGCGCCTCCTCACACACTGTGTGCAGGTCGAGCTTGCGAAAGGTCTCTTTCAGGCCGTTGTACCGATCGCCGCCGGGGGCGCGGACCTTGAGCCAATTCGGCTTTGGCCCAAAGCGCTTTTGGCTAGTGCTCACGTCTTTCCTGATAGCACCGAAGCGCGGAAGGAGGACCCCCTAACCGTGCGCGCCGTGCCCGCCAACCCTGTGGTACACGTTTGACCATGCAATCCATTCGAACCATCGGCGTGATTGGCGCCGGCCAAATGGGCGGCGGCATCGCGCAAGTCGCCGCACAATCTGGATTTGATGTGCGCATGAGCGACGCTTCGCTCGAACTCGCTGAGCGTGGAAAGCAAAAAATTGCAACCGTGCTCGGCAAGCTTGTCGAGAAGGGCAAGATCACGGCCGACCTGCGCGATTCAACCGTTGGCCGCATTCAGGCCATTGGCTCGCTCAAGGAATTTGCTGGCTGCGATCTCGTGATCGAGGCCGCGACCGAGCACGTCGATCTCAAGATCACGCTCTTTCGCGAGGCGGATGCAGCGTTGAAACCTGGCGCGTACCTGGCCTCGAATACGTCCTCGATTTCTCTCACCAAGCTTGCTGGTTGTACTTCGCGTCCCGATCGCGTGATTGGAATGCACTTTATGAATCCACCACCGCTTATGAAGCTTGTCGAGGTTGTGCGCGCGGTTCAAACGAGCGACGACACCTACGCGACCATCAAGGCCACAGCGGAAGCGATGGGCAAAACGGTAACGACGAGCAAAGACGCTCCGGGGTTTTTGGTAAATCGCATCCTTATCCCGATGCTCGTCGAAGCGTGTTTCACCTTGCAAGAAGGACTCGGCTCGCCTGAAGACATCGATACCGGCGCAAAGCTTGGTCTTAACCACCCGATGGGACCTCTCGAACTTTCCGATCTCATTGGTCTCGACACTGTGCTTGCGATTGCCGACGTCCTTGCCAAGGACTTACGTGACAGCAAGTACCGCGCACCCACGCTCTTGCGGAATCTCGTTGCCGCCGGATGGGTCGGACGTAAATCGGGCAAAGGCTTTTACATCTACGACGACAAGGGCCAGAAAACCGGGCGTGCAATCTGAGAGTGGCTCTATCTCAAGGTGGACGCTCAGATAGGACTGTAGACCGCCACTGCCGTTCCGATCACGATGGCGGCGGCAGCGCAAACGGCTGCCATTGCATATGCGAGGCGAGCG
>JAHFDX010000088.1 GCA_023248785.1 Myxococcales bacterium | reverse complement strand
GCGTCCACACATTTTGCTTCAGTATCTACGTCGCCACGAGCTCGCTCCATGGTTTCAACAAACAATCGAATCGACGTCAGCGGGGTGCGCAGTTCGTGACTGACCTTCGAGACAAAGTCGGCCTGCAGTTCGCTCAAATTCGCCTCGCGATTGACGAACACAAGAACGAGAACAATGCCCGTAAACATCAGCGATACGAGCGCAACCGTAAGTATCCCAAAGAGTAAATTGTAGCTCTCGCCAACCAAAATCAGAACGATGCCTACAAACAGCACGAAGACCGTCGGCACGATGACGAGGTAAACGAGCAACTGAACAATGCGCCGGTACCCCAGGCGCTGACGGGTCTTGTCCATTCGTGACGACACGTTGCGATCGTGCCATTTCTACACGAATATTTTTGCACTTTTCCGTTTGCGTGGCATGAGCACGCCATCATGCGCACCTGCCATCACGCCAGCCTCGTTGCCGTCGTCGCACTGGCCGGTTGTTCAGAAAACCGCACGAGCGGGCCGCCCCCAGCCACGCCTGACTCGGTCGTGACCGATCTCACCGAGGTAACAGGGCGCCCGGCGACCTCTGACACCGTTAAGAAGGTTCCCTACGATGAGGAGCACGCCCAAAGGCAGCTCAAGCGAGCCGGCTTAGCAGCAGGCACCTGCAACGCGGCCACAGGCGCAGACGGCATAGCGCGTGGGCCTTGGGGAAAGAGCGTCGTGAAGGTCACCATTGGTCGGAACGGGCACGCGCTCGAGGTTGTCGTCGCACCTGACCTTGAAGGAACACCAACAGGTCAGTGTGTGAAGAACGCGTTTTCGGGGCTCATCTTTTTGCCCTACGCAGCGCCTTCAGACGCGATGGTCGAATGGTCGCTGGAACTGAAAGAGCCGGAAAAATCGAAGCCGCGGGCCGATGACGCGGGCTAATCGCCAAAATATACATTGATGGCGTACGCTGCAGATACATGCGCAGGTCACTCATTGCGTTCTTGCTCTTGTTTTGTGGATGCAATGGCTCCGCGTCGATTCAGGGGTTGGCGAATGACGCAGGTTCCACTGACGCGGCTAGCGCCGAAGCGTCGGTCGCTACTCAGCCAAGTGACTTCGTGCCTCCAACCGGCAAGCAAGCGAACCCACTCCCGGAAAGCCCGGGGATCTATCGACTTCTTCTCGCTCATTCCACAGATGGACTTACGTTCACCCGCGACGAACGAGTTCTCACCGACCAAGCGAACACCGCGTCGGCCGTCGCTTCGAGCGATGGAAGCGTTTGGATTTATTACACAGGCTCCGGGATCGACGCAAATCGCGATGCGATTGCCGTCGCGGTCTCGGCCAACGAAGGCGCGACGTTCTCGTATCGAAAGGTGGTGTTCTCACCCTCGCCACTCGGCGCTCCGTTGGGGGATCCGGACGTGTCGCTTCTTGCCGACGGAACGTTTCGAATGTTCGTCACGGGCCCGAATGGCAGCCTTCCCACCATCTCAGTTTACGACTCGACCGACGGCATCCACTTTACCAAGCGCGGCGACTCGTTTTCGCGCACCAGCGGTGCGATGGACTCATGCACCGCGAACTTCGGTGAGCTTTGGCAAATGTGGACACTTTCCCCGACCGACTCCGAAATGTTGCGTGCCTCATCGTCTGATGGTGTGACGTTTTCGTTCGCGGAAAAGCGTGCCTTGAACTTCGACAACGTCTTGTACTTTTTGAGCGGCAGCTTGCAGACCCCAAGCGGACGCCGTTACTACGGGTTCGCGCCCACCACCATTCGCTCATTCACTTCGACGGACGGAATCGTCCTCACTGCCGATCCGGGCGTATGCCTGTCCCTGGGCGGGAGCGCTCTGGAGCTCAACACCATCAAAGATCCCGCCGTTGTACGCCTCGCCAGCGGACGACACTTGATGGCATACACTTCATACATTCCGTAACTATTAGTGTTACATAATAGCGGCGCGCATCACGTCGAGCGGAGGGGGAATACCTAGCCAAAGTTCGAACGCTTGCGCACCTTGCCGGGCCAACATGCCAAGGCCATTCGCAGCGACGAGGCCACGTGCCCTTGCTTGGTCAAGGAACGGAGTGCGGGTCGGCGTATACACCACGTCAAGCGCGACAGCGACCTTAGGTACGTCGTCCCAAGCAACCGCGTTGGCAACGTCATGACCAGGCGAAGCGCCTTCCATCCCCGCGCTCGTTGCTTGAATTACCACGGACGCATGTGCGTCCAATTTTGACGGGTGCAAGGGCTCGCAAACAATCGTTGCCAAACTTCCTTGCGCACCGAGGCGAGCCATAAGCTCATCGCGAAAACTTGCGGCGGTATCCGCAGTTGCAAACGCGCGGGCCCGAATCACGATCTGCTTCGCGCACAAGCGTAACGCAAGCGCTCCCACAGCCGCCCGAGCGGCACCCCCGGAACCAAGAACAAGCGCCGACTCGAGAGAGCCACCCGGACCGCTGCACAGGAGCGCATCAACCTCGTCGGCCAATGCCTTCAAGTCGGTATTGTACGCAACCACACCACCCGAAGTGAGCACGAGGGTGTTGCCCGCGCCTACGAGCTTTGCGCTCTCGTCCACAGAATCGACGAAGCGAAGAATATCGATCTTGTGCGGCACCGTAATATTGTAACCATTTATATTACCATTTCGAAGGTGCTCTACACACGCTTCGAGATCGAGCGCAGATACCCGGCGAGCTTCGTACGAATGCGGCAAGCGTAGAGCTTCGTATGCTGCCCTGTGCATCGCGGGACTCTTCGAGTGCGAAACGGGGTCGCCAAGCAGCTCGAATTTTTTCGGGTTCATCACGCTCCGCGACTTCGTTCGATGCGAGCTGAAACGGCGCCACGCTCTAGGCGCACGCCGATCGTGTCCCCCTCACGAACATCACTGGCATCATGAAGGGGACGCCCCTCTGCGTTGGTCACGACGGCATAGCCGCGCGCAAGAATTTTTAGCGGACTCAGCGCGTCGAGTTTTTCAATAAGGCGGACGTGCCCGATGGATCGCGTCAGCACAAGCTTCTCGCCCGCTCGGCGCACGCGACCTTCAAGGGAGGACACCGCAGCGCGGGCGCGAACAAGCCGCACCTTTGGGTCCGTTTCCAGAAAGCGACGCTCAACTCCACGATGGGCGGCGTTCGCGGCAGCGAGCTTCTGTCGGATCGAGTCAATAAGTCGATCTTGGCGCTCGGACAGTTGCTCATGATGTGCGTAAAGAACATGCCGCGGATCTTTTAGAACTTCGCGCGCCCGGAGAAGCTTGCGGCCTTTGCGAACGAGATTTGCGTCGACTGCGCGATGGAGTCGAAGCTGCAAATGAAGGCTCCGTTCGCGTTGTGCACGCAAATCCGGTACGCATATCTCCGCCGCTTGCGAAGGGGTCGCTGCACGGGCGTCCGCCGCAAGATCGGTGAGTGCGACGTCGACGTCGTGACCCACCGCGCTGACGATCGGAACTGAGCACGCAGCCACAGCTCTAACTACTGCTTCGTCGTTGAACGCGGCGAGATCGTCGGCGGACCCTCCACCTCGGCCCACAATGATGACGTCGACCTCTGATACACGCTGCAGCTTGGCGAGTGCAGACACAATCGAACTCGGTGCAGTGGTTCCTTGCACCTGCGCGGGCGCGAGCAAAATGTTCGCGCCTCCACGACGAAATGCGACACGGCAAATGTCATGAATCACGGCCCCGGTACGACTTGTAACAACCCCAATGATCCGCGGCTCCTTTGGCAACGATCTCTTGCGCGCGGGATCGAAGAGGCCTTCCGAAAGGAGCTTTGCCTTAAGCTTCTCTAACGCAAGAAGAAGCGCGCCCTGGCCCGAAAGTGTTACCCGGTCGGCTACGAATTGAAGCTGCCCTCGTGGCGCCCAAAGCGATGGTTTTGCACGAATGCGCACGCGCTTTCCGTCTTGCAAGATTTCGCGCGCACTCTTGGCGATTGATGTGCGGTACATAACGCACGAAAGACTCGCATCCTCGAGTGCATCCTTGAGGTTGAAGTAGATGTGTCCGCTGGACGACACTTTCGTGCCCGAAACCTCTCCTTCAACAAGCCAAAACGGCGCGCACAGTGCATCAAGTGTCACCCGCAGAGCGCGAAGCGCATCTGCAACCGACCAAACGCGTGGTTCTTCATCGCGCGGTGGCGGTGGGGGTGCATCGAAGTCAAACGAGAGGTTTTCTGCCACGCGAAGTCCTTACGACGTTCTCCAAGACGAATGGTATCCCTCATCCTCGAGGGGGATCGACTGATGCGTAGGAATCAGCGGTCTTAGCGTATCGATCATGACGGCCAATTCGTCGGTGCGTGCCGTTCCAATGCTTGCCTCGTAGGCGCCGGGGTGCGGTCCGTGGGCAACACCCGCAGGATGGAGCGAAATGGCGCCGGGCCCCACCCCACGACGACTCGTGAAGTTGCCGCGCAGATAAAGGATGAGTTCGTCGCAATCGACGCTCGAATGTGGATAGGGGCAAGGAATGGCCTGTGGATGAAAATCAACGACGCGAGGCACGAACGAGCAAATGAGTGCACCGGGAGCTTCAAATGTCGTGTGGATGGTCGGAGGCAAATGAACGAGGCCAGCCTTCGCTTGATACTTCTCGATGGCGAATGCGAACGGGTAAACGAACCCATCCCATCCAACGACATCCATGAGCGGATACTCGGCTACGTAGTGCGTAAAGTGGCCTCGCTTCTTCACGAAGAGATCCCGTGGCCCATCGTCCACATGATCGAACGTTGCGATGGGCCCCGTCGGTGTTACGAAGTCGCGGTGCGTGTAGGGCGCATCCATTCGAAGTTGCCCAACAGGATTGCGAAATATCTCGGGGACGAACATTCCGCCCGAGAACTCAATAATCATCGCGCGCACTTCACCAACGAGATGCCAACGGTGAATCAGCGATCGCGGAATCCACACGTAGTCGCCGGCCTGAACGTCGAGCCACCCACAGGGTGATTCGAGCCGAGCTTGACCCTCGTGGAGAAACCACAATTCGTCACCATCGCCGTTACTGAAATACGCGTCGTCCGCTTCGGAAGGCCGTGCAAGTGACACAACCACGTCGCTGTTGAAGAGAATTGGAAACCGCACATCGAGAGGCTGCCCCCCCGGCACAATACGGTGGCTCACGTAGAGCCGTCGCTTCAGTGGAAGCGCGGCGTGAGAAGCCACTTCGGGCTGTGCAAATCCACGCGACGCAAGCGACAGCTCGCGATGACCCGCTACCGGGTACAGGTGGTAAAAATACGAAAAAGGCCCCGAAAAACCGCCCCGGGTGACCATTTCTTCGTACACCAACGAGCCACCTGGCGAGCGAAACGCCGTGTGAGGCTTCAGAGGAAGCACCCCTCGATGTTGGCGGTCGATCATGCCCTCTTCGTACACCCGAACTCGAGCGCAACCAATCCTTGCGCGCCATGCGCTGCTATAGAGAAGACGCGATGAGGCTTGTTGGTTCGGCCGCCCTTCTATTTTCCCTGGTGTCGTGCAGGTCATCGACCGATAGCACGCTCTCCGATCTCAAGGAGAAACTCGCCGCACAGACGGACCCCCTACCGCTTTTTCGCAACTGCACGTGTGCGAGCCAGGCGCTTTACGATTCCGCCCAATTTCCTGCATACGCCAATTGGCCCGCAACGTGGGGGGACTGCGTGAAGGCAAATGAGGCTGCCGTCAAAGCAGTTCTCGAGGCCAAGGTAGCAACAAAGCGTTTCGCCTTTGGATTCGCTACCAACGCATCCTCCATGCACAATTTGTATTGGTTCGTGCAGCCCGATTCGTCGGGCGTCCTGTACCTCGATACGTATCACTACGATCCGTCGAAGCCGCTCGACGACGAGGGGTACCACGCCATGGCGTTTAGCCACGTCGACATTCTCGCCGAGGAAAACCGCACCGAGTCCGTGTGTGGGCAGGGGGGCGTGACCTGGACACCGCTAACGGTCGTGCTCGACGGCGCCGACGTAAAGAAGGTGCCGAGCACGATGGGCCCCTGATGGATCTTTCGCGCCCCACCCCCGGGAGCCGCTGTCACCACAGCGGAAGCATTTCCCAACATATCTGAGAAGCGCAGCGTAAAAACGGGCTGGCATAAAACACGCTAAGGGCGGCGACCATGCGCCGATCAATTCTCGCGACGTGGGTCGTTCTGTCTGGTTGCAGTGCCTCCACCGATTCGTTTCTCATGGATGCCGAAAACGACCTCACAAGTGTGTCCGCTCGCTCGCGAACGCTTGAGTTCGCTGGCTACGTTTACGTCGACCGTAATGCGTCCGACGCGACAATTCTCCAACGCGTGCGCGAACAAACGCAAAGCGCATTCGGCGCCTTGCGCACATCGGAGATCTCGGTGAACAGTCGCGAGTTGAAGGATGTCGATCCGAAAACGTTCGTCAAAGAAGACGTGCTCGTTCGAACCGGAGCCGATGAAACGACGAGCACGCCGATGTCACGGGTGCGCTACCGCTACAAGGACAACGCACTGGTACCAAAGAGCATGGCTCGACGTAGCGCGCTTCCCCTTGCGGTTCTCGGCAACGGATACAGACTAAAGACGTCGCGCATTCTTAAAGAGTGCACGGCAGACGACTCGGAGGCACATGAGTTCTCAAGCTCGATCTGGTACGTGTTTGAGCCCAGCCTCAGCCAGTGCCAGCAGGCCATTTCGTCCGAGCAGGAATCCATCGACAAGGAGGCAGTCCTTCTTCACGACGGCGAAGTAGGGCAACTCGAAATCGAGCGCCTCTACATTCCAATTACCGTTTCCCTCGGACCCGACGCCACCAACAGGGGCAAGAGCTACCCCGAGTACGAGCGCATGTACCGCGGCGGAGTGAAATCCGATGCCCTCGTGATTGGCATGGTGAACGGTGCGATCGACCATGGCTCCCACGACAGTCTTGCGGAAGACTCTGGTTGGGAAGAGTGGATGACGCAGCTCGATGAAACATTTGGCGATCGCGCGTTTAAGGTGAGCAACATCGACCCCGTCGAAGACCTTACAAGTTTCACGGTGGGTAACAAAACGGTGTCTGCGCCGAATGGTTTTGCCGACGTGCTCCGTTGGCAACTGCGAGGCGACGTTCCGGCCGGCACTGATCCCAAGGCCCTTCTCGGTGCGGCGAGCACTAAGATTGCCAACCACTGGATTACATTTCGGTTGGCCGTGAAGGTGCGGATCGCAGACGAAGCACCGCGCGACTTTGCCATCGAAGTGCTCACGTACTTTGGGGCGGGGGGTGATCAAACGCCCCACAAGTTTGCGATCAAAAACTCCGACGTGTTCATTTACAATGGCCACTCGTACATCGGGTATGGCCCGCTCGATCCGTCGCGCTTTTCAGCCGAGGACTTCCCAGCGTCCTATCAGCTCTTCTTCGTAGATAGCTGCGTTTCCTACAATTATTACGAGCGCGATTACATTTCACTCAAAGCGGGAGGAACGAAGAATCTCGACCTCATTACGAACGGCCTCGAGGCTCCCTCCTGGCGGAGCGGATACGCACTCGGCAGGTTCGCAAATCTACTCACGAGCGGCAAAGGAGCCAGCTACCGCGACCTGCTCCAGGTAGCGATGGCCACCGACTCCTTGCGTGTCGTCGACGGCGAAGTCGGCAATGAGTACGATCCCGCGAAGGTACCCATCGAAGTTACGTTTTGAGCGGAATTTAGGCTAAACCGCTATAAGTCTTCGACTCGGGGACTAAAGTCCTTCCAAAAGTGTCCGTCCAACTCGCTGTGCGGGACCGCCGTGGATAGCGGATCTCGCCTAGCCACCGGTGTGGTTGTGAAACGGAGGAGGGGCGACATGAGACCAATTTTTGGAACTGTATTGCTTGGGCTCGCACTGGCCGCGGCGCCAGCCGATGCAGGTCGCAAGAAACACCGCCCACCGCGAACGACCTCGTATTTGGCATCTCGGTAGTCACCGACCTCAAGGCGACGCTCGAAACGAAGTTCGGCGCACCGATCGACCAAAAGCTCGAAGAAGCGTTCGCGAAGAAAATCGGGCTCGACAAGGTCAATGCCAAACTACACGAAGAACTCGAGGCCTTTCAGAAGGCCGCAACGGAGTTTCCTGCGCCCTTGATCAACGATCATCATTCACGAGATCAACAAAGAGACGAAAGACTATCGAAAGTACGGCTCTAGCCTGCCGGACGCCCTCAAACGTAAGGCAAACAAGGCGTTCCTGAAGGGGCTCAACAAGGGTCTCGATAAGGTAGCCAAAACGATTAACAGCAAACTCGACCACCTGATCGACAAAGCGGTTGAGCCGCTCGAGCAAGACCTGCTGCCCGATGCGCAAGCAGCCATTGCCGCGGAAATAGGCATTGGCGCCGAGAAATTCGACGTCATCAAGGCCCGCCTGATCGCTATTGTTCGCGGAGTGCTCGTCAAAGTGAAAGTCGCGATTCGCGATTCAGTCGTAAAGGGCGCCATCGCTCCGGCGAAGGCACAGATCAACGTCGACTTCGCGCGCTTCATCCCGTAACTGCTGACCCGCCCATCCACTGAGATCCGCCAATTCACCGCCAATTCCACAGACGCGCGGCCCGCGTGATTCAAATCGCGGGTGCCGTCCTCTTTCGCTCAAGTCGCGCTGCGTCCCCGCTGGAGTAGACGCAGTTTTTTTCTAAGGTTCCGAGGCGCTGACCGTTCATCGATGCTGCGGGGCGCAGCGCGCCCTCCCCGCCACAGCCCATATTAAGCTCTGGCGTATTTACTCTCCAGGAAGGAGAAGTGCCATGCCCGTAGTCATCAATACAAACGTCTCGTCGCTGGCTGCTCAAGCGAATCTCAACAAAGCGCAAGCGATGCTCGCAACGAGCTTTCAGCGCCTTTCGAGTGGGTATCGAATCAACAGCGCGAAGGACGACGCCGCCGGCCTTGCCATCAGCAGCAAGCTCAACTCCAACATCCGCTCGAACGCGGCCGCTGAGCGTAATGCCAACGACGGTGTGTCCGCCGCACAAATTGCTGAAGGCGCGTTGGGCTCAATGACCGACATCGTCACACGCATGCGTGAGCTTGCGGTGCAGTCATCGAACGGTTCGTACAGCTCGACCGATCGTTCGTACCTGAGCCAAGAATTCACGGCGCTTCAGTCAGAGCTCAAACGTGTGATGTCGACGACGAAATACGCGGGAACGAAACTCGTCGCGAACGCATCGACCGCGATCGATTTCCAAGTGGGTATCAACAACACCGCGGACGATCGAATCAAGGTCACGTTTGGCGGCGTGCAGTTGAGCACACTCGTCTCTGTTGCTTGCAAGATCAGCACGACGGCCGCGAACGCACAGACGGCCATCGGGACGGTAGACACCGCACTCGACCGACTCTCAAAATATCGTTCGAAATACGGTGCCGTTATCAACCGTCTCGAGATTACGACCCAGAACCTGCAAACAGAACGCCTCAACATGGCAGCCGCCGCCTCGCGTATTCGCGATGTCGACGTGGCCGAAGAAGCCGCGTCGCTGTCTCGGAACCAGGTGCTCGTAAGCGCAGGCACATCGGTGCTCGCACAGGCAAATCAATCAACCGCGAGTGCACTTTCATTGCTACGCGGGTAACGAATAACCAGCGCCCTCGCATCTCGATGAGCTCATTGCTTGCAAAGATGCTCTCGATGCAGGGGCGCCCATCGAATTACTAGTCGAACTCGGCGTTCTCACGGGCGACGTTCGCCGAGTTCGGCGCCACTTACGCGCACTAGCGTGGCTTAATCAGATCAAGCTTGTTCTTTGCCATAGTCGCGATCTTCTTTCGACCCCCTCGCTCGATCACGGCGCGAAGTAGATCCTCACCAGCCGGTTGGCGCTGCTCGGCGAAATGAAACCCGACGTAGTACAAATCTTCGAGCTGTAACCCGCGGTCTTTTAGAAGAGCGCTTGCGACGTCATAACGTTCCCGCAAGAGGCGCCCGAAAATTCCGAGCGCGTCATCGCTATTTCGAGCCGCAATCGACGTGTCTCTCGTGCTTCTCTCGAGCAACGCGAGGCCAAGCTGCAGGTGATCCTCGCGCGTTGCTCGGTCGCTTCGACAAAGTTGACGAAGAACTTCCGTCGCCTGCTCTGCCTTCTTCTTCTTTCGTAACCTGGCATGGAGCTCGCGAAGCGCATTTCCGGCCGCTACCGGATCGGCTGCCTGGGCCACTTCAAACGTGGGCTGCCAATGACGCTCGCCCCGCTGAAGTTTTT
>JAHFDX010000689.1 GCA_023248785.1 Myxococcales bacterium | reverse complement strand
TTGTAGCGACGTGCCCCACGCCGGGTGACGGCGGCGCCACCGTCAAGAACGCCAATTCGTACTATTTATTCGGTACGCTTTCTGGCCCAGCCACGCCTTTACAAATCAAAACACCTGAAGATCCAATGGCAGGCGCAGATTACTAAATCCACAGTCGTCGACGATTCGTAGCGACCCCATTACTTCCATATGACCGCCACCGATCTCGCCCGCTCGCAGTTCGCGTTGACGGTGATGTTTCACTATTTGTTTCCTCCGTTGTCCATTGGTCTTGGCGCGCTCATGGTCGTGATGGAGGGCATGTACTTGCGTACGGGCGACCGTGCGTACGAATCCATGACTCGCTTTTTTAGTCGCATTTTTGCCGCGAACTTCGCCGTCGGCGTGGCTTCCGGCATCGTCATGGAATTTGAGTTTGGAACAAACTGGGCAACCTATGCGCGGTTTGTCGGCGACGTGTTCGGATCCGCACTTGCAGCGGAAGGAATTTTCGCCTTCTTCCTCGAATCCGGATTCTTGGCGCTTCTCATCTTCGGGTGGGATCGAATCTCGCCGCGGATGCACTTCGTATCTACGGTGATGGTGTTCATCGGATCCGTTTTTTCGGCGATGTGGATTGTCATTGCCAACTCATGGCAACAAACTCCACGCGGCTTTCGCATCGAGGGTACCGGTGAATCCGCGCGAGCCGTGATCACTGATTTCTGGGCCATGGTATGGAATCCCTCGAGCGCGCATCGCATCGGGCACGTGCTCCTTGGCTCGTTCACCGTAGGCGCGTTCTTCGTTATGAGCGTGTGCGCGTTTTATATCCTCAAGCGGCGGCATCTTTTGGGGGCAAAAAAGGCGTTTTCGACCGCGCTCTCGGTTGGCTTGATGGCATCGCTCGTCATGCTGATTTCCGGACACGGACAGGCCGTCATGGTTGCGAACGAGCAACCTGCAAAGCTTGCCGCATTTGAAGGACACTTTCACACCGGTAATGATGGGGCTCCGCTTTGGCTGTTCGGCGTACCCGATTCAAACGAAAAAAAGGTGCACTACGGCATCGGCGCCCCCCGCATGCTGAGCGTGTTGGTGTACGGAGATGCGCACCACCCCGTCAAAGGGCTCGAAGAATTCGCCATCGCGGACAGGCCTCCTGTTGCGATTCCCTTCGTCGCCTATCACGTGATGATCGTGTGTGGAATGTACTTCGTTGGGTTACTTTTGATCGCCGCGTTTTTTCGTTGGCGAGGTACGTTGTTCAACAGGCGCTGGCTCATGCGGTTGTTCGTCGTCTCCGTCGCCGGGCCCTACATCGCAAACGAGGCGGGTTGGGTCGCGGCGGAAGTCGGACGGCAGCCTTGGGTTGTGTACGGCCTCTTGCGCACAAAAGACGCGGTGTCACGCACTGTTCCCGGTGAGCACATCGTGGCGTCAATCATCCTCTTTAGCGTTTTGTACATTGCGCTCTTCTTCGTTTGGCTCTTTGTCATGCACACAAAGATTGCACACGGGCCCGACGACGATCCGCCGCCTTCTCTACGCGGACCCGAATCGGTAGTCGACGTTGCAGCCTCCATTGCGGATCGCAGCTCGGGGTATTCACTCACTGCAGCAAAACCGAACGACGGATTGCCGTGATGGACTTGCACATCTTCTGGTTCGCACTTCTCGGTATCCTTCTCACGGGCTACGCCGTTCTGGACGGGTTCGATCTTGGCGTGGGCATCGTGCATCTTTTCGCGAAGGGAGATGCCGAGCGACGGGTGTTGCTCAACAGCATCGGGCCACTTTGGGACGGAAATGAAGTGTGGCTTGTTACATTTGGAGGCGCGCTTTTTTCCGCATTTCCACGCGCGTACGCGGCCGTCATGTCGGGCCTATACCTCCCCGTCATGGTCTTGCTTGCGAGCCTCATCGGACGCGCGATCTCGATCGAATTTCGCAGCAAGAGACCCGAGGTGTTCTGGCGAGCCTATTGGGATGCCTCATTCTTTTTTTCCAGTGCGATGACGGTCTTCATTATGGGCGTAGTGGTTGGCAATGCAATGCGTGGCCTTCCGGTGCAAACATCAGGCGACGTATCGGTATCGCTGATGGATGTGTTTCACCCGTACCCGCTTGCCGTTGGCGTACTTGCACTCGCCACGTGCGGTATGCACGGTTCGATCTATCTTCAACTAAAGACCGAAGGCACGCTCCTTCAACGTGTGCGTGCCTGGTCATGGACGAGCTTCGGCCTATTTCTCGTCGCTTATCTCGGCGTGACCATTGCGACGCTCGTTTCAATCCCACACGCGACCAATAATTTTCGACGTTGGCCCATCAGCTGGATTGTCGTGGCACTCGAGATCCTCGCTATCGCGAACATTCCACGCGCGTTCGTTCAGAAGCGCGCGAGCTACGCATTCGCGTCCTCGATCGCCACAATTGTCGGGCTGGTATCTCTTCTTGGAATGGCATTGTTCCCCAATCTCGTACGATCGAGCGCGAGCGACGGTTCGTCGCTGACAATTTACAACGCCGCATCTTCAGAAAAGACGCTCGGCCTCATGCAACTCGTTGCGTTCCTCGGGATGCCGTTTGTGATCGGGTACACGGCCATCGTGTACTGGGTTTTCCGGGGGCGGACGAAA
>JAHFDX010000087.1:9737-10243 GCA_023248785.1 Myxococcales bacterium | reverse complement strand
CGATGAGCGGCCGATCGAACTGTCCGGAGATCACCGTCTCCTCGTCGCCGCCAAAGTCGTCGCCTACTTTCGCGTCGGGATGTCCGTTCTTTTGGAGGATTGCGATCGCCTCTTGATACGTGATGCGTGGGAAGGGTGTCTTGACCCGCTCGAGCGCCGTCGTGTCGCGTTCAAGTACTTTGAGTTCCTCCCCGCGCGACTCGAGTACCCGCTGGACGATGAATGCAATGAAGTCTTCCGCGAGCCTCATGTCGCCTTCGAGGTCCATGAACGCCACTTCGGGCTCAACCATCCAAAATTCAGCAAGATGCCTGCGCGTCTTCGACTTTTCCGCCCGAAAGGTCGGCCCAAAGCAGTACGCGCGTCCGACCGACGCGCACGCCGCCTCCATGTAAAGCTGTCCCGACTGCGTGAGGTATGCGGGCTCCCCGTGGTAGTCGGTCTGAAAAAGCGTGCTCGTGCCTTCGCATGCGTTTGGCGTAAAAATGGGCGCGTCCACGAGCGTG
>JAHFDX010000087.1:0-9727 GCA_023248785.1 Myxococcales bacterium | reverse complement strand
CACGGCTTTGATAATCGAATGCCGCACTCGCAAAATGGCGTGTTGCCTCTTTGAACGAAGCCAAAGGTGACGGTTGTCCATTAAAAAGTCGGTACCGTGCTCTTTTGGCGAAATCGGGTATTCATTCGTAACTGAATTTATTACTTTTACATCGCTGACGCCGACCTCGAATACGCCTTTTAGTTTGCCGTGCTCACGGACAGTTCCGGTCACCTCGAGGCTCGTTTCTTGTTGGATGCGATCCGCCTGGGCGAACAACTCTGGCGACACATCTCCCTTGAAAACGACGGCTTGTGCGATTCCGAATCCGTCGCGCACTTCGAGGAAATGGAGCTTTCCACTGGAGCGCTTGTTGTAAAGCCACCCTCGAAGGATGACTTGTTCACCTACGAATTTCGGCAACTCGGCAATCGTCACGATGGGTGCAGTCATGGCGGCAGCGACCATACACCGAGCCGCCGGCCAAGTCAGCGGGCCACGTCAGCGTTTCGCGAGGCGACTTGCGCGCCGCTCTTCGCCGGCGGCTTGGAGCTCGCGAAGCTCGTCGGTATCAAGGACCAAAGCCGGCACTTGAGTAGGAACACGCTCCTTGTTCAACGCCACAAATGTGGCGAAGGCATGTACGCAGGGCCAATATCGCCCGTTAACGGAGTCCTCGCCCCGGCATTCGATTTCGATTTCGAGTGATGTCCGGAACGTGGCTGTAACCCGGGCTCGTAATCGCACGACTTCGCCAACATGGGCTGGATTCTTGAACTGAAGGTCATCGATGAACGCGGTTACGCATGGCCTACCGGCGTGACGTTGAGCGCAGATGGCTGCGCACAGATCCACCCACGCCATGATTTGTCCGCCGAACACCGTGCCAAACGCATTCGCATGCTGCGGCAACACGTACTCAGTCATTTCCGTAATCGAAGCAGTATGGGGACGGGCAACGAGCGTCATTGGATTACGGATTTATCACATGAACGTTGAGGCTCCATGCTCCCTTGTCCATGTTGTAACCGTCGATGAACACAAAATACGTTCCGGCATCGAGGGTGAGATCGAGGAAACTCTTATACCCATTGAACCCTACGTAGCAGGCGCCGGTGATGATCTGCCCCGGGCATTGCGGGCCCTTTTGAACTTCGAGCAACGGGATGAAGCTTGAACCAGAAAGTTCGAAGGCAACGCGCTTCTTTTGAGAGAGAACCAACTTTAAAACCTGATCGTTCGCGCCGGCCTTTGGGACGGTCGGAGAATCGCAGCCGTGGTCATAATCTGCGAGTGCGTTCGTTGTGTCGCCGGTAAAAAATCCTCCGCCTTCCGGTATCGTCACCGCGGTGGCACACGTGTCTGACATGGTCACGGCGGTTGGCGCCAAGGCGGGGCGCACGAAGGGCGTAATGGTTGCCGTGAGGCCGTACATATCCGCCATCACCACGCGGTAGTCGCCAGCGGGTAGCCCGCGAACGGTTGCACGAACCGGCGTTCCGCTTACCGAGCATGCAAGGCGCGCGTTGGTCGTGCACAATGGCGCATCGAGCGAAACCCCGCCGGCTTGGATGTTTGCGAAGCGCCCGACCAACATCACATCGGACGTTTGGGCGATCGACATGGAGTAGGCCGCGTTCGGATACCCGGACGTGCAGCCGTCCTTGATGGCATCTTCGTGGTCCGCAAGTGTAATTGATGTGGTTTCATTTTGCGCGAGCGTGGGAGCTGTTGCGCACGACTGATCGGCGGGAGCGGCGGTCGGTGCACTGGCCTCAATGCGAACAGTGGCGTCGAGAGGGTAGTGCGACGCGACGCTCAGAATGTATGTCCCCGGCGTCAGGCTACGAGCAAAAAGGGCCGTTGCAGTCGACGAGCGGCAACGAAGTTCGTCGGACTGTTGAGTGCAATTGGGAAATCTCAAAGACAATATCGGGGTTCCCACTCCGGACGTGGCGGCGCCGTAGATTCGCACATCGCTCGTTGCGGTGAGGGTGAACGCATAGGTGAGCTCACCCAACATAGCGTAACAAGCCGAGGTCAATTCACGCGTGGCGTCGACCAGGGTTACGTTGAACGGTACGCCAACGGACACGGGCATAGGCGAGGCGCATGTTTCGTTTGTGGGCTTGGTTGTGGGATCGAGAAAGACGATTCGCACGTCGACCGATGCCTCGCCCTGCGTGGAAATGCGAACGAGGTAGGTGCCAGGCGAGAGGCTACGCGCGCGCGTGCGCGCCCATGACCCGGAATAGTTGCACGATCGCTCGTTACCAGGTCCTGTGCACGAACTCAGGATGGCCGCCGCAACGGCGGGGCCCTGCGTGTTCGCCCAAATTTCAACGTCGCGTGCGCCTCCGGTTGGAACGGTAAACGTGCCAAAGACGTCGCGCGCGGCGGATGGCGTTGGCACGTCGCACGAGCTCGAGCCTTCGAGTGTGGCGCCCAACGTGGACACGACATTGGATCCTTCGACGAGCGAGATCGGGTTCGCGCACAGGTTGCCTAGAGCCGTGACGCAATTTGTCTCGTCGATCGTGCCATTGCAGTTGTCGTCAACCTTGTTTCCGCAGATCTCACTGGCAACGCTAGAGACCGTCGGGTCTTGATCGTTGCAGTCGTGCGAGGGAGAGCAGCGATCGTCGGGGTCGCCATCGCCATCGACGTCGCGCAGGTTTTTTTCGCACGCTTTGGTTTCTTCGTTGCAGTGCCCGATCGTGCAGGGATCGATATCTGTACACGTAACGGGAGCGCCGGCCTGACAACCAAGTCCAGGAACACATTGCTCGATGCCATTGCAGTACAGCGGATCGGCACACTTGGTGTGTTCGGGCGTGTGTCTACATCGGCCGATCGTCTTGTCGCACGCGTCGAAGGTACAGGCGATCGCATCGTTGCATACACTGTCGTCCGCGCAAGGAACGCCCAACGTGGGATCTGCATCTGCGAATCCACCCCGATCATTTGCTAAAGCATCGCTATCGGGTCCCCCGTCGGAGGCGTCTGCCAAACCGACGAACGGGTCTTTTATGCTGGATCCGGACGAGCAAGCGATGATGATCCCGGCTGCGACGAGAGGGGCAATAACGCGGCGCACGCCGATAGGGTACCTCGTTTCCTGCCGTGGGAAGCAGGGTTCACAACGTTATTTGTTCTTGCCAAAGTAGAAAACGACTTCGTTTTTGCGGACAAGACCAAGCTGCTGCCGAGCGATGCGTTCGACCGCTTTGGGGTTATCACGCAGGTCAACGACTTGCGCCCGCAAGCGATCAATATCGTGCGACAACTGCTCGTTGTCGGCGTCGACGCGGGTGAGCTCGGCCCTGAGCACTCGAAGGCGCGGCAACCCTTCAGGTTGGAAGAGAAGCGCCGGAACCGCGACAAGCGCCACCATTAGAAGGAGCAACGGTAGGATTCGCTGGAGGAACGACGCCACATCTTCATTTTGCCATATCCAGCTCAAGACAGCCCAGTTTGGTGTAACAATCCCCTTCAGATGAGTGTTCAGTACGAGGCGGTGATCGGGCTCGAGGTTCACGCGCAGCTTCTCACCCACACGAAAATTTTTTGCGGATGTTCGACCGCATTTGGAGCATCGCCGAACACGAATGTGTGCCCAACCTGCCTTGGTCTACCAGGTGCGCTTCCGGTGCTCAACGCGAAGGCCGTGGAGTATGCGGTGCGTACGGCCCTTTCGCTTGGTTGTCGGATTCGTGAGCACAGCGTGTTTGCACGCAAGAATTACTTCTACCCGGATCTTCCAAAGGGCTATCAGATCAGCCAGTACGACGAACCGTTCAGTGAAGCCGGCGTGCTCGAAATCACGACGACGAACCGGGCCGGTGAGGTGGTCACGAAGCGAGCCGGGATCACGCGCGTTCACATGGAGGAAGACGCCGGGAAGAACATGCACGACAAGGGCGACTTTTCCGTTGTTGATCTCAATCGCGCGGGCACACCCCTTGTTGAAATTGTGGGCGATCCAGATCTTCGAAGTGGCGAGGAAGCCGCCGAATATCTGAAGACGTTGCGCGAGATCCTCGTTTTCCTTGGCGTGAACGATGGCAATCTTGAAGAAGGCTCATTTCGTTGCGACGCCAATGTGTCCATTCGTCCTGTAGGCACGACGAAGTTTGGGACGCGCGTCGAACTTAAGAACATCAACTCGTTCAAGTTCGTGAAGGACGCTCTTGCGTACGAGATTCGAAGGCAGGAATCGGTTCTTGAATCAGGTGGATCTCTCGTTCAAGAAACGCGCGGTTGGGACGATAAGGCGGGCAAGACATTTTCCCTGCGAAGTAAGGAAGAGGCACACGACTACAGGTATTTTCCCGACCCGGACTTGCCGCCTCTCGTTCTGTCTGCGGAGTACGTGGCGCGTGTTCGAAACGATTTGCCCGAGCTGCCATCGGAAAAGCGCGCACGCTTCGTCGAGAAATACAAACTCACACCATACGCGTCGAATGTTTTAACCCAACATCCAAAGGTGGCGGTGTTTTTCGAGGAGACCGGCAAGGCACATGGTGATTACACGAAGGTCGCGAACTTCGTGCAGAGCGAGGTGCTTCGCGACGTAACGACGCGCGGGCTTGAAGCGTCGTTTCCGGTGACGCCCACGCAGGTCGCCGACCTTCTCACGCTTGTCGACAAGGGCGACATCAGTGGCAAGCAAGCGAAGGAACTTTACGCGAAGATGGTAGGGACGGAGCGTTCGCCAAGTGACCTCATGCTCGAGCTCGGCATGCAACAGGTGACCGACGTCGGCGCCATCGAAGCCGTGTGCGTTCGCTTGATCGAGGCGAACCCAAAGCAGGCCGAGCAGTTGAGGCAAGGTAAGGCGAACATCATGGGATTCTTCGTCGGCCAAGTCATGAAGGAGACGAAGGGAAGCGCAAACCCGCAAATTGTGAATGATTGCATCAAGCGCTTGCTCAAACTCGGGTGATCATGCGTACGGACACGCTTCAACCCCCGTCTAAAACGCCGCGTCATGCGCGACTGCTCGTCATTGACGATCACGAAGATCTCGCGCTCGCGCTTTCGGCGACCCTCTCCGCCGCACGCTTCGCCGGCATTACGTTGACCGTTGAGCGGCATAATCGCGCGGCATCCGCGCTCGAACACGCGGAGGCGCATCCCATCGACGTAGCGGTGGTCGACATTCAGCTTCCAGACATGAGTGGCGTCCAGCTGTTGCGATCGCTCAAGATGGCGAGGCCGCACTGCGAGATCATCATCATGACAGGCTTCGCGACGATGGGAGTCGCGATCGATGCATTGCATGCGGGTGCGTTTGCGTTCGTCGAAAAATCGTTCCGACCCGAAGAACTTATTGCCACAGTCGAGCAGGCGCTTCGAAAGGCTCAACTGCAGCGCGATCGCGACGAACTCGAGCAGCGGTATCTCGCGCTTGTGGAACTCACGGACGTGCTTGTGATGGGTCTCGACGAGCACGATCGGGTGGTCTTCTTCAATCGCAAGGCGCTCAGTGTTGCCGGTTGCACGCAGGACGATGCTGCGGGTCGCCCCTTTGTTGAAACATGGGTTGCGGAGAGCGAGCACTTGTACATCCGCGAAACGATGCGGCTCATTCGAAGCGACGGTTTGCCGCGCGAAGTAGAGGCGTGGTTTGTCGACTTCAGCGGCGCTCCGCGGACGGTTGTTGCGGGCAAGACGCGTCGTAGGCGCATTCGCTGGCACCTCTCGCGTTCTTCTCCACACACCTATGGTATGGTTTATGGAATCGGGACCGATGTTACGGTGCGTCGTGAACTCGAGAAGCGCGCGGCGGATGCCGAAGCGATGAGCGTCATGGGCCGGTTAGCGCTCAGTCTTGCGCATGAGATCCGCAATCCTCTCAACGCGGCCGTGCTGCAGCTTCATTTGCTCGGGCGGTACATTCAAAAGCTACCGGTGGATGCCGAAACGATCGAAGCCATGCAACAAAAGGCACACATCGTTGGCGACGAAATCGGTCGCCTGAATCGACTGCTGACCGAGTTCCTTGAGCTGTCCAATGTTCGCCAGCTTGGAAGCGACGTCGTTGACCTACGAGAGATTGTCTCGAGCGTGCTCGCTCTCGAGGCGGATGCAGTTCGGGCGAAGGGGATTGAACTTGCAGCAAAGCTGGCAAGACAGCCGTGCCTGGTGTTGGGCGACGGAGAGAAACTAAAACAGGTCTTTATCAACGTATTGGTCAACGCGATCGAAGCCATGCCTGAAGGGGGAACGCTGCAGGTTCAGGTCGACGTGGACAAGGGGCACGTACGGATGACCGTGATCGACACCGGTCCGGGAATCGACGTGGAGATCCTCGACCAAGTATTCGACCCGTTCTTTACGACGAAGGAAGCAGGCACAGGGCTCGGCCTATCGATCGTGCGCAAGATTGTTGAGCACCATGGAGGCACGGTGTCTGTTTCGAGTGAACGAGGAAAGGGAACCGAAGTAACAATGGTTATCCCAATCGCAAAGAGCCTGTCTCCTCCCGCGCTCGCGGGGGAGGCTCCGAGCTCACTTTCGCGCCGCGAAAAAGGAGGTTTGCCCGGCAAGCCGATCGCGTAGGAGCGTGCGGCGAAGCCGGGAATAAGGGGAGGAAGCTACCGACCGGGAGGCTTCAGAGGAAGCGATGCAGTCGAGATCGGCGCTGGGGGAATGCGTGCCTGCGACTGCCTTCCATCGGGAGCGGGCGCTCCTTCGATTCCGGCATCCATCGCTTGAAGCGCCACAAAAACGCGGTCCATTCCGTATTCCTGCGCCGCGTCTTTCAAGAAGGTCGTGACAACTCGAATGAGTCGAACGGCGACGGTCTTGCCAAGATCAATTTCGCGCTCCAGAAATGCCTCGAAGCTTCCATAGCCCTTGGCCTCGTAAAGGCGCCTCAGTTGGATGTCCTTCAAGATCGTGCCGATGTCGTAGAACGTGCGGTTCACGTTCTTCTTGAGCGCCTTGATTTGCTGGAGGGCAGTATGCAGCTCGGAGATCTTCTTCTTGATGTCTTCGGCACCCACGGGAACTCGTATCGTCGCCCGCGCGCTCCCTGGAAGAGGGGGCTCAGCTGCCCGGGCACGTGCTTCCGCGGCGTGTTTTGCCGCATGACGAGCTGCCCAAGGTGCCGCACCACGCAGACCGAGTTTGCGTTTGGACGCGTCACCCGCCGCTCCGCCCTTAGCGGATTCCTTTGAGCCTTTTGCTGGCGTCTTGGCCGCTTCTTTGGCCTTTGCCGTCGGCTTCGACTTCGCGTTGCTCTTCGCCGGTGTCTTCGACTTTGCTTTCGCCATGTGCGCGTAGTCCCATCGTTGCTGGTTGGTGGCGCTTACTCGACTGAGCGGCTACCTCAACCACGTGCGGCATTAGCATCGGCGGAGCCAGTGCGTCTACACTCTTGCAACAAAAGTGTACTTTCGGCTCAATGGAAAGCCCATGGCCGTCCTGACCCGCGTTGACGAACAGAGCGCTCGCGAGCTGCTGAACGCTTACGCAGTTGGCGATTTTGTTGCGCTCGAAGGGCTTGCCGCCGGAAGCGTCAATTCAAACTTTCGCCTCCATACCGAGGGCGGAACCTACTTCCTTCGCTTGTATGAGGAGCAGGACTTTGATGGCGCGCGCCGTGATGTCGAGCTTCTTGCCGCGCTCTCGCAAGTTGCGACGCCCACACCGGTGATGGCGAAAGACGGGCTTCTGTGCCGGTCGGTGTGTGGCAAGCCCGCAGCGATTTTTCCTTGGATTGCAGGCGCCATTCGCTGCCAGCGGTTGGTCTCGTCCTCCGACACGCACATGCTTGGTGGCGCATTGGCGTCTCTGCATCAGGTTGGAGAGAGCCTCTCCCCGACCTTGATTCCAGACACGCGCTTTGGATTCGACAACCTCCTTCAGCGGCTCGACCGAATTGCGCGCGAAGCACCGCCTGAACTCGCACGGTGGGAGCCGCAACTTCGGCGCGAGCTAGAGAACGTGCATCGTTCGCGCGCGGGTGGCACGACCGGCCTCATTCACGGCGATCTGTTTCGCGACAACGTGCTTTGGAATGATGACGGGTCCATTGCCGCGCTGCTCGACTTCGAAAGTGCCTCGCGTGGCTCGTTTGCGTACGACATCATGACGACGATGCTTGCGTGGTGTGTGGGGGACGAACTGTCCGATGAGCTCGCGTGCGGGTTGCTGCGTGGATACGCCGAAGTGAGACCGTTGCCCGAGAGCGATATCGACGCGCTCCATGCGGAGGGAATGTTTGCGGCGCTGCGATTTACCATCACGCGGATCACTGATTTCGCGATGAGGAAAAACGAAGGGCCCGCGGTCGTCAAAGATTGGCGACGGTTTTGGATGCGTTACGAGGCGCTGAAGGCGCGGGGAGAAGACGGCGTTCGCGCGTGGGTGGAGTAGACGTCGAGACTGTGGGCACCGACGTTCACGACTCGCGTCGGCTCGGATGGCACACCTGGCGCACGCCGCCACAACAGGACGTGTGTTTTTCCATGGATTGCGCGCAGTTCGACGCGGTGGTGTGGCCGGTTTTCTTGTGATGGCTGGCGCGCTCGTGATCACGAGGGTTCGTCGTCGTCAGCGACACCCCATCGTGCCATCGTAAGTGACGCCCCGCCATGTCATCCTGAACGAGGCTTTGCGAACGAAGGACCCCCTCTGGGATCTCCCGCAACCGCAGAGGGGGTCCCTCGCTCTCTGCGGTCGCTCAGGATTACATGGAAGTGGGGGCAACAGCAGGTTCACTCTTCTGCCCAAAGGAGTCTGCGCATCTCTTCAAGGTGCCCGCGCCTCTGTGCAAGTGCCTCTTCCTGCGCACGGACGTGTGTCTTGGCTGCTTCCACGTCCTCTGTCCCCACGTCCCGTGAAGCACGCGCTTGCTGCAAGACCTCGAGGACTTCCCGATGCAACTCTTCGCCTGCCGTGATCACCCATGCGTCGAGCTTTGCGCCAAACTCGTCGATCATGAGATCCATTTGCGGACCAAGTTTTTTCGCGGTTTCGCGAAGCACATCAGGTGCCAGTTCTTTTGCACGCTTCCTAAACTCGTCCTCCACGCGCCCCTTCACCATGAGCGCAAGCACCGGCCCGGCAACGGCGAGTAACCCGCCCACCATGACGTTAACAAACATGAAACTGAGGCCACCAAGGAGCAGCGCAACAACCCCCACGTCGTAAGCAAACGTGTCGACCTCGACGTTGAGGGGTTTGGCGGTTCCGTCGCCGAGCATCCTTGAAATGCGTTCCGTCGACGTACACGCGTCTTCTCGAACGAGTGCAACGGTTCGCTCCGCCAGCGTTTCAAGTTGCTCCGCAATTTCTTTCGTTTCGGCCTCGGCCCACGTGCGGAATGTGTCTTCCAGGAACGAGGGTAGATACTGTTTGAGTTCGTCGGGTTTGGCTTCATCGATCACCGTCGGAACGCGTGCAATCGTTTCATCGACGAACCGTTCGAGATCCTTTCGCGCAGCCATCTTGATCCCCGCGAGCGTCTCGCGAATTTGCATCCGCCGCTGTTCAATGGTGACCGATTGCCCCTCGAGATCCTCTTGGAGGAGCGAAATTCGGCGGTCGATTTCATAGGTGGCCATCGTGATCGAGCGCCGTCGCGCATCGACGCCTTTTTGCAGAAGCCCCGAAATCGAAATCCCTTCGCCAAGTGCGTTGTCGAGGAGGATGCGCCCGCGTTCCTCGCTCAGGAACAGATTCAAATGCGCGAGCAATGCCTCAATGCCGCTCGCGCCCCGCCTTCCATCTAGCGCTT
>JAHFDX010000086.1:3227-10257 GCA_023248785.1 Myxococcales bacterium | reverse complement strand
GGGCGATCCAGACAATCGGCGAATGATGCAATGGTCCGGGCTATCTCTGGATCAAACATGGCTTTTTGATCGTACAAAGGCACTCTTGCAAATTCGCGCGGCGCATCCATCGACGCGTCGTGGAAGGCGTACGACGGTAGATGTTAGTGCGAGCACATGGCTCTATAAATTGACCACAACGGGTGACGAATTGTACGTCGCCATCAATCGCGGCGAGGCAGACGCGATGGTCACAGGGCTTCCGTCCGGATCGTTGAAGGAACTGGTTATGAATGGGGCGGTAACGGGAACGTCGCAAATCATTCCAGCTCGGCAAACGCGCATTTTTTTGCGTTAGCTCAACCGCGCGATTTCGGGATGGACGTGAATTCAAGTGACCCCTATGCCCTGAGTATGATCCCCGATACGAAGTTCGCCCCTGAGCTCGCGCTCGATCGTTTTGTCAAAGCAGGGCGCTTTGTCAGCGTGCATTCTGCGCAAATTGCGACATCGCGCGATGAGGTGATTTCGGCCCTTTGGTCACTCACCCCAGCCGATATCCCGCTAGGCGGCTCTCTTTTGGCCATTCGTCTTGCCATTGCACGCCTTGCCGGAAAGCCATTTCGTTACGTGCGAGCGGAGCCGTTGGTTACGCAATTTTTAGATCAGGGATTTGTGCTTTTGGCAGACGAGCGCCCCTCGGAACTCGTGCTCGGCGCGATCGGTCGATTCTGGCGACCCACGAGTGATCTTCAGAATGTTGCCGACGCCAATGCCTTTGTTCAATTTCACAAACCCGGATTCTGCAAAGCGGCCGTGAGTTTTCACTGCGCCGAAGTCGAAGGCGAAACGCATGTTTCCATCGAGACTCGGGTTCTTGCGACGGACGCGCGTGCGGACCGTGCGTTTGCACCGTACTGGGTTCTTGTGCGCACTGGAGGCGGGATCTTGCGGTGGGAAATGCTTGCGGCGGTGAAGAGGAAACTAAGAAGCTAGGCGGAAGGACTCTTGGGGTGATCCGTTCGTGTGTCGTGAGTCCATGAAGGTGGGCTTACGGTGCGCCCGCGAAACAAGGAGCGGCGCGAGACTCTATTTAGGGAACGGGTTTCCCTTTTCAGCGTCGTAGTACATCGTGCCGGCGCGCTTATAGCGTTTGTCGACGCCGCACACACGCATCCCATAATTGCCCGTGGCTTCAATGCCGTGATCATCCTCGGTCACAATTTGGACCTTTTCTTGCGGACAGTTGTGATCAAATGAAGCGGTCTTGAGTCAGTTTCTCCTGGTCAAGGGACGCGCCCATGGTCGTCACACAAGCAGTGAACGAAACCGCGAAAGCTGCAAAAAAAGGAGCAGAAGATTCTTTCATGGCCGTGCCAACAGGGGCACTGAGGGCCATTGTCAAATTGGTTCCTTTGATGTGTATCCCCTAATACGGCTCACGTTTAGGGGACGAAACAATGGCGGTGGTACCAGCCACGACGGGAAGAGCCTCTCGAAATCCTACCGTGCGCCCGATCGGCCCGAACGTTGCAACGACGACGTCTTCGAATGCGCACGATGCGTAGCCGCGCGGCGCCCTCGTTTTAAGCTCACGTCCTTGGTGTCACTGCGATTCCCCGCGAGTGCTCTTCGCGCACTATCCAATCGGTAGTGCATCTCCGCAGTAAGCCAAAATTCTGCCTCAATTCCGAGAGCATCACCGAACGCAATGGCAGTATCTACAGTGATGCTCTTCTTCCCGCGGATAACCTCACTCACGACTTGTTCGGGTCTTCCAATTGTCTGGGCAAACTCCTTCTGCGTAAGACCGCGGGCGTCGAGTTCACGTTTGAGAATATCTCCAGGCGTTACAGCAATCGCAGGCGTTCCCGTAAAGTGATGTGTTTTCATTTGTGGTAGTCCTCGATGCTGATGATGGCGAGCAGCTTGCCCTCGAGATCTGTTTCGATTTCGAGGCGAAACGGTCCGACCAAGCGCAAGGAGTGCTGACCCCTCCGCTCTCCCTTCAGTTTCTCGTAGTGCAAACTCTTGAAGGCTCGAAACGTGCGTTCGTCCGTTGCTCCGCGGATGATTTGCATGACCAAGAAGAATGAATCAACGAGGGCGTTGCTGTACTTCCGTGATTCGCTCGAACGGTATCCATGCACATAAAGTGCTTCGAGTTTCTTACTGACAAACCGAAACCTCACAGCTCAGTATTGCTCGATGAATCGACATCGGCAATGAATATTATTCACCCATAAGGTGAATCAATGAAGGACCGGCTCTTGCGCAGAGGTGATGGGTGAAAATACTCGCTAACTGGACGAGTTTGCCTTTTCACCTCGCCGCTGTTCCATCGACTCAAGCCAACCTCGCGCGGGTGTGCGAAAGACACGGTCCCACAGGCTAAAGAAACCCGCGTAGTTACCTTTGATCTTCGCGTGGTGAAAGTCGTGATGCCATGCGCTGTCCGAAAACAGAAAGAGTCGCGAAGGCGACCACGGAAACGCGTACCCACAATGACCTTCGGCGGCTTCCCACTGTCGAAAGGCGATCCAAATCCACACCGTGAGCACATGAGCACCGACGATCGACGGGCCCACGAGCGCCAGCGAGCCAGTCAAGATGTACTCCACCGGATGCATGTAGTGCGCGGTGATGGCCCATGGCGTGAGGATGCGATGATGCACGGCGTGAATGGATCGGTAGAGCCGTCCTTGGTGCAGGGTTCGGTGCATCCAATAGAAGAGAAAGTCATCGAGGTAGACGAAGAACAAGAACTGCCAAACGATCTCATACCAACGTGGCAGTGGCCCCGCGTGGATGGTTCCCAACCGGACGAGTGGCCACGCGGCGGCAATTGCCGCGAACATCAGAAGGTTGTTCACCGTCCAACGGCCGATGGATGGAAAGAAGAGATCTTGCGCACGCGGTCTGCGGTTTTGAATTCGAAAGCGCTTGAGACTCTCGGGTTCTTTCCACGCGAGGTACGTAAGCGGGAACGCAAAGACAGCGAATGAGCCGACACTCACGAGTTGCGCAACGACTGGGTACAAAAAAAACAAGGGATCCCGGTACGACTCGAGCCATCCACTCCCCATGTTTTGTTCGTAGCATTATGGCCTTCGCATGTCGGCCAATTTCAATTTACGAAAGTAATCCGCGAACGAAAGGCACAGCCCACCACACGCCGAGCGCAAGTGAGATCGAGCCTGCTGCGCCCAAGAGCGCGCCGCTGTAGCGAGGATGGCGCGCCAAACGCGAGAGCGGCCAACCCAGCGCTCCGGTTAGGCCCGCCATGGCGACGGCGGCGCCCGTTCCGAAGGTCACCACAAACACGAGCGCGCCGGTGGTTGAGGACACGTGCGCCATGGTCAAGGCGGTAAGTCCGCCGGTTCCTGCAAGGCCGTGAAATACGCCAACAGCGAGTGAGCGCCGCAAGGGTTGTGTGGGCTTGTCGCGTGAAACATGCGCCGCTTTTCATGCAAGCAAGAGAGCGCGAATTCCGAGCGCAACGAGCATGAGCGCGACAAGAGCTTCAAACATGGTGGCCGTGCGGGGCGAAAGGGTGATGCGCAAAACGAGCAGCGTCCCTCCGAGCGCAATCAGCGGCAAGGCATGCCCCAAACCCCACGCAAGTCCAACCCACGTGGCGCGCTTCTGGGACGAGCGTTCGGAGACAAGCGTAGAGATGGCGGCCAGGTGGTCAGGTTCGAACGCATGGCGCAGGCCCGTGAGAAGTCCGAGAGCACTTGCGGTCGCCACGATCCACATCGTGGATGCGTAGCACGAAATATAAAAAATGTGTTACTCGCGAACGCGAACGAAATGAAGAACGCTTTGGTGATGGCAACGCATTGCGTACGCTGCGTTCATGCTTGAGCAGATCAATCTTGGCCCCGGTGGATATGGCGGAGGTTCGCCACCTGGTGGATATGGCGGCGCTCCGCCAGGCGGATACGGCGGAGGCACGCCACCTGGTGGATATGGCGGCGCTCCGCCAGGCGGATACGGCGGACCCCCTTCGCCTCCTGGAGGTTTCTATGCACCGCCCGGAAGTCCTCTCGGCCCGGTGGGCCCATACGGTCCTTACGGCCAAGGCCTTCAAACGCCAGGCACCGCGACGGGGGCGTTGATTCTTGGGATTGTGAGCATCCTTTTTGGCTGTTGCTGTTGTGCGATCGGTTTTCCATCCGCCATTGGGGCCGTCGTTTGCGGCGTCGTGGCAATCCAAAAGATCAACCGTGAACCTGATGTTTACGGGGGCAAGGGCCTCGCCATTGCCGGAATTGTGATGGGTAGTTCCGCGCTTGTGCTCAGTGTTATCTCTATGGTGTTGGGAGTTGCATCTACCCTCATCGACGCGGCGAAGAAGGGTCATTTGTAACCAAACACGTTTCTATTTTCCGACTAGTACTTCACGATTGAGAAGCCCATCGGCCCGCTGCGCGAAGGCTCGAAACGCGCGGTAGGGTTCGCCAGCATCGATGCGCGCAACGGGCAGCACGACGTCGCGTACGAGATGAAGCGAGTGGCCTTCGATGCGATCGTGCACACGTACCTGAAATGCACCGTAGAGTTCGTCGCCACCTGGCAGTGCGTTTGGCATCCGAAGTGTTTCTGGAAAAACTACTTCGAAGTCGACCGTCGCTCGGTATTCCTGTTTTCTAAGGTAAGGCGTCTGTCTCTCGGGAAGCGCGGCGAGCTGGTCGATGTTCAGCGGAAACAAGCCCCGTAACAGAAGGCCGCCGTTGATGGGCGAAGCGAGATCGGACAGCGTGATTTCAAGCTCAACGCGAAGCGCCACATCGAGCGCTTGCAAGTTGCGAAGGCGGTAGTTTCGAACGTGCCCGCGCAACACAATTGCGGACATGACTTCACGTTCAAAAAAGCTCAGGCGTTTTTCTGGAGCGAGGCCAAGCAGGGCCTGCCGAAATGCGGCTGCACGCGCACCGTCGAGAGTGAGCTCGACGCGGAGGCGTGCGCTCCCATCGGCGTCAATGGTCGCGCGACCGCGATAGGTAACATGGTCAGACACAGATCCCTGTCCGACCGTTACAGGAGTCAAATCATGTTGAGCCACGTACCCTGGGCGGCCCCGAAGGTGAGCTGGGATATGGCCAAACGGAGCGTATTTATCGCTAAGCGTGATCCAACGGACCTCCTTGTCCGTTGGCACACGAAGGACAAACGCGTCGAGGGCATCCACTGCGCTGAGGGGGCCGACAACAGCAGGTCCGATTCCGCTCTCGACGAAAACAAGATCGGCTACAAGTCCCAGATGGCGCAACAAATGCTGAAAGGCTGTTGAGCGTGAACCTGCGTGCCCAAGGATCACGCGGCGGGGGTCTGATTCGCGCCCTTCGTCAATGTTCTCGAGAACCCAGCGATACACGCGTTGTACGCGTTCGTCCGTTGCGGTTGTGCGCGTGCCTTGCACAATAAACCTCGCGAGCATCCCGATTCGTGGATCAAGCGGACTCATGTCAAAAGCGAGATCGACCACACTCTCGAGCGTACGTTTTACGTCGACACCCCAACCTGCGCGCACACTCGGTAAGAACTCGGTAATTGGAGGGCTTGCGGGTTCGGTGGCAACTGGCGGCGTTTCATCCATATGCCACCTTCGCTCTTCAAACGCGCCGTGATCTACGAGTGTTGGGGCCGGTACGCTTCCTCGCGTTTCAATCGCAAGCGATTTTCCTTTCGGCGTGAGAAGCACAAACTCGCTTCGGAAGTAGCCCTTGTCAGCTTCTCGAAAGAACCAATGAGGGCTTCGGTACGCCTTGCCGTCGGCCGCCGCCTTGTGCATCACGTGTTCGGTTTCAATGTAGTCGCCCATTTCAAGGTGCGGCATGGTGATCGTTGGTTTTCCCGAGACCCATTCGGGTTCGAGCATCCGCCCGTTGGCCTTGATCACGCGCAACCGTAGGATCATACCTTCTGGTGGTTGCATTTCCGATTCGCGCGTGATCGCTTCTTGAGATTGAATGCGTAAAATTTCATGTTCGAGTTGATCGCTCGAGCCATCGTCGTGCGCCCAAATAACCGAGTAGTCGAGGACGCGCGCGCTTCCACCGTTCATCTCGTGCCCAGCTTTTCGCCACTCTTCAAAGGCGTGCACGGAAACGAGTCCGTTGATCCGGTAGGGTTCGAAGAGCACCGTATTTGACGTAATACTGCGGGCGGTCTCAATGTCGCTTCCCGCGTGTGCGTTTTTAGGAGATCGAAGCGCCGCGCGGTCAACGGCAAAGAGATCTCCGCGTGCGTACGCGTGATCGGCAAGTTGAAGAAGCACGTTTGGGTTTCCAGATTCGTGTGCCGGTAACGATTGCAGAAGCGCGAACGCTTCGCCGGAGTGTCCTACGCGCTTCAGGACATCAGCCACCTGTTGCATCGTCTGGGCGTCTTTCGGGCGCGCGCGGTAGAGCCGCTGCGCTTCAGTGAGCGCCGCAGCCCACTGCTGACGCTTGAGATAGCGTTGAAGTTGCGAGGGGCTTGTGGGGACAAGCTCCCGCATTCGCTTGGCAATTGCGTCTGCTTCGACAGCGAGACCATCTTCGTCAAAGGCAGCAAGCGCACTGTCGAGCCCACGTACATAGGTTGGAAAGCGACGAACAAGTGCCTGATACGTGCGCGTCCGCTCGGTTCGCCAACCCAACGCGTCGTACGTGCGCGCCAGGTGTTCAAGAAACTCGGGTTGTTCCGGAAACCGTTCGCAAAGAGTGCGTAGCTCGCTCGCTAGCGCTTCCTTCTGCTCGCCCTTGTCTACCAGCGATCCAAACGCACTTCGCCATAGACCCTGGCCGCGCTCCGTTGCTCTTGCGACCCACATGCGGGAGCGCTTGGTTCGCTGGGCGCTGGGCCAAGCGTCGTCGTTCTGGGCGATGCCGGCTGCGCGTAGAAGTGTGATGGGGGCGGCATCCTCCTCGGCAATGAGCGGCTCTAGAAGAACCGTTGCAACGTCACCGAGGCCGTCACCCACCGCTACGTGGGCTCCAAAAAAACGATCGACCGAGGACGCGTCATGCGGGTGCGTTAAAAGCGCCGACGTCGTGTTCGGGTC
>JAHFDX010000086.1:0-3217 GCA_023248785.1 Myxococcales bacterium | reverse complement strand
ACCATCGAGTCCGACAACACGCATGCTCGTCTGCGCGCTCAGAAGTTTCGCCGTTAGGCGATGGCGTCCTTTCGTGAGATGAACCGCGGTGGCAAAGGTAAGCCATGAACCCCAATCGGAGGGGTTTCGCGTGAGCACAACATGATCATCGAGACGAACACTCAGGGCATTTTGCACAGCGACCAAGAGCGAATGCTCCGAGGAGAGGTCAAAAAATGTTTCGGCAAAGTACATGCCCGAAGGTTGCGAAGGGGAGGCTGCGCTCACAGTGCAGCGGCGCGCGTCGGTGGGAATTTGCGAAGGCCTTACGCCGGTCGTGCCGTCGATCGGCCAAAGAGTGGGCCATGGGCCTGGCTTCTCAGGAAGAAGTTCTGCGCGCTGATCGACATAGGTGCCACGCCCGAAAGGGCCGACGACGCGAACATGTGCACTGCATCCAGCGAAGGAGACGATTGCGTCATCGGTGGGTTTTGGATTTCCGGCAACAGCCCACATTTCGGTGAGCCCCGAAAGGGCACGAAATCCCAAAGAGCCAGGACTTTCACGGAGTTGGTCGAGCCGCAGATGTTCTAATTGGTACATCGATGGTTGCATTTCGACCATGCGGCTCAGTCGTTCGGCGGCATACCATGCGCGGAGTGGTTCATTGGATATGGCAAGCGCGGTGAGCGCATCGGTGTAGGCGTGGAAGGCGGCTTCGATGTGACCTTCCTCTTCGGAGAGGGTGGCTTTCGCAAGGGCTGCATCCGCGTGGAGCAAAGGTTTCTGCTGCTCGAAGAGGCTGATTTGCTTGCGTGCGCGGCTGAGATCCCCGCCGGGAAGAATAAGTTCACCCAGGGCTAAATGAGCACGGGTCTCTTCCGAGGGGCGATCGGTGTCGGCATTGCGTAGTTGCTCGAGTGCGGAGGGGGGAACGTTCGGTGTACGCGTCCCGCATGCTACAACCAGTGACGCGATCGCAACCGGCAAGACGCACTGAGGATGGTTCATGGCGTAGACTCCGCCGCTGCACCTGGAAGCGAGAGCATGATGGGTTCGTTGAGCGCGTGATCCGCGTGCTCACACCATGATCGAAATGCTAGGTATTCCGTGGGTAAAATGCGCGTCTTTTTGAGCGCGATTGAGGTGACCACGCGGACCCCATTCGGTACGCGCGATACAGCGCGCTCGAACGTCCCATGGGAGTTTGCATATTTGTAACTCTGCGGGAGCGATTCCACCCTCATGGCGGACGGTAGGGTGACTGTCCACGTGTCCCGGATCGATTGCTCGGCGGGCAGTCGCAATTCTGTATCTCTTTTCGAAAGGGATGCGATGGAACGGACCAGATAAGGCTGGGGGCCACTTGGCATGGCGATGCGCGAGCCGTTCTGGCGCCCGAACGCATCGATCGAGCCCGTTAACGCCAGGCTCGGTGGCACCTCGATGTCATCGAGATTCGACGTTGAAACGCTCTTCAGATGGCTTGATGGGATCGTCCCCCCAATCCAGTCTTGCAGTCGCTCTAGGCGCGTTGCCTGCGATGAAAATCGACGGCGATACTGAGGCGCTTCTACGCCGCGCACGACGACATGCATGTCAAAGGTCGCCGCGCGGCCGGCTCGAACGGCGACGTCGACTTCCCGATAGGTCGAATTTTCATCAGCCGGCGAACTCGGAAGTGTCACCAATGTTGAACCGGACTCGTCGACACGGAGCGCCATCGCCCCGCGGTCCATGGTTGGAAGTTCGGTTGAGCCCGTGAATTCCGCCGTTCCGTCGAGATACAAATCGAGTGACGGCACGTATGCAATCGCGTGATCAAAGGGAGCGAGGCTTGCAATCGCAGAATCAAATCCGCCTTTGTGTTGGGTTCGCACAATGACGAGCGATGCGGCAATCCCCACCTCCTTCAAGAGTGCGACAATGAGAGCTGCTTTGTCTTTGCAGTCGCCAAATCCGCGCGCAAGCACTTGCGTCACTCGATAGGGCTTGTACCCGTGCACGCCAAACTCAAGCGCTACGTACCGCGTTTGCTGCACGACGAAACGGTAAACCGCGCGCGCCTTTTCTCGCTCGGTGGAAAGGCCACGCACGATCTCGTGGGCCTTTCGTGTAAGTTCGGCATCGCCTGCCAACTGATCGCGAACGAAGTTCCAGTACCAACGGCCCAGTTCTTGCCAACTTCCGTACGTTGACACATGCACGTAGCCCAACGCTTCGGTGTACGGAGGATGCCCAGGCTCGGCGTCGAGCCCCAAAAGATTGCGCGCGCGAAAATGGTGCACGAGGCGATCGTTTTTTCGCTCCTCGATGTGCTCAAGCGAAGAGAGTCCGGCGTTGCGGTGGCGAATGGTCCGAGACTGCGGTGTGTCGAGGACGTACTCTGAGAGCAGCACGGGGTCAGGCTCTTGTAAGTAGACCAATTCGCCGAAGTAATCGGCGTAGGCGTTGTACGGAGCTGTGTCGTCGATGCGGTACTGCACTTCCACCACATCGCCGGGCAAAAGTTTCGGAAAGCGAAGCACGGTTGTGCGCGCGCTTGTGTACATGTTCATGGACGGATCGGACACGCCGTATTCGTGCCGATCGATGGCTTCATCTGTCGATCCATCCGCATGGTAAACGCGCGCCTTGCGCAACGATGCGGTTTGAAAATCCGCCTCGTGCGTGAATGCGAATTCACTCTTTGCTCGTGCGGCGTCCGCAGTGAGAGGTTGAAATACGTATTGGTTAAAGCGGCTTGCAAGGCCGTTTTGAAACACGGTCGTGACCGCAAGACGGACGAGCGTCCGCGAAGTTGCACCGAACGTTGGGGTCGTGCGCAGGGCGAGGAACACGTGGCCGTCAACGGCACGCGACTCATCGTCGGGGCGCGTGCGTTTTTCAAGTGCGGCTAGCTGCTCGCGAACATCTTTGGCTTGGGGCGACCTGCGAAGAATGGCTTGCAGTGTTGCCTGCTGAGCGGTCGTGTTTCCGCCAAATGCGTGTGCCGTGGCGAGCGCGCGTAGGCTTTCAAGATCACCGGGCGCGAGTTCCGTTGCGCGCTGGTAGGCCTCCGTTGCGCGTGCAATTTGTCCTGAGGCAAACCACGCATCGCCCATGCGCCTTTGCGTCGTCGCGCTCGTGGGTTGTGTGCGAGCGATTCGAGTGAGTGTCTGTTCAAGCGCGTGGGTGTCCTGTCGCACAGCTGCCATGTCCGCGTATGCCCAACGCACGGTGGGATCATCGAACCGCA
>JAHFDX010000085.1:4430-10262 GCA_023248785.1 Myxococcales bacterium | reverse complement strand
CTCGACACTGGGCATCTCCTGCGATCGCCCAAATGCCGTCGTAACAGTGGACGGGCTCGATGTCGGAACCACGCCGGTCATCGTTGACCGCGATGCCGGTCTGCACCGGGTAGTTGTTCGGCGCTCCGGCTTTCTGTCGTACGAAGCAAATGTGCGCCTTGCTCCAGGCGAACGCACTGATTTGCGCGCCGTCCTCCAACCAGAAAAGCCATCCGTTCTTACACGGTGGTGGTTTTGGACCATCACCGGTGCCGTCGTCGGCGGCGTGGTTGTCACTACGTATGCGCTCACAAGGCCGGATCCCACGGCGCCCCCCGTCCCCTCCGGTTCCCTAGGGTGGGTCGTCAAGTAGCGGACACGCTTCCGTAGAGTCGGAGCTCGCGCTCCTTGCCGAACTCCAGTAGAAAAACGTCCATGCAATTTAGGCGTTTGTGCGTGCTCCTTCTGCTCGTATTCGGATGCGAGACGCCTCCCCCTAAAGAGCCGCTCAATTACAGCGAAGATGCGCGAAAGGCCTACGAAAACGCCAACGAGCTCGTCGAGCAACACCAATGGATCGAAGCTGAGGCTCACATGAAGGAGGTGTTGCGCAGATTTCGTTATTCGAAATATGCACGGCTCGCCGAACTACGCCTTGGCGACATTGCGTTCGAACAAGAGAAATACTCCGAAGCGTTGGCGCTCTATCGAAAGTTCGTAGAGACGCACCAAACCATGGAAAAAGAGGTCGTTTACGCGCGCAGCCGGATTGCCGAGTCCGAGTATCGGCAAGTTCCTGATTCGGCCTTCTTTTCCGCCGCGGAAGAGCGCGAAGCTGGGCCCGCCCTCGATGCATTTCGAGAGGCCAAGAGTTTTCTTCAGGATCATCCCAACGCGCCCGAATCGAAACGAGTGCGCGAAATGCTAACTGACGTCACCGACAAGCTCATCCTGCACGAGCTCTTTGTGGCGCGCTACTACGCGTCTCGCGACAACTTCGAGGCGGCGGTTTTGCGAATCAAATACGCTCTGTCGAACTTTGGGGCCAGCGCGCCACGCGGAGGAGCAAACCTCACGGGCTCGCGCGAACCGGAGGCGCTCATCGTGCTCGGTGAAACGTATTTAAAGATGCACAAATGGGCTGAAGCACGTCGTGCCTTTCTTGATGTGTTGGATCGCTTTGGTTCATCCGGATATGCGATTCAGGCGCAAGGACATCTCGCTCGGCTGGACACTTCGGTTACTCGATGACCACAGCGAGCACTTCAACGAGCGCGTCACCTTGCGTGTTGGTGGTCGACGACGAACGCAACATTCGCCGCACGCTTGAAATGATCCTTGGGAGCGAGGGATTCACGGTCCTTGCCGCGGAAACAGGGGAAGCCGCGCTCGAGACCGTTGCCTCGTCATCGTTACCGGTTGACGCCATCGTTCTCGATGTGCGATTGCCCGGAATGAGCGGGCTCGACGTGCTTGAACGTCTGAGGCGCGACGACGCGACACGCGAACTTCCCATCTTTGTGATCAGTGGTCACGCTTCGGTGAACGACGCGATTTCTGCCGTTAAGCTCGGCGCCACCGACTTTTTTGAAAAACCACTCAACCGCGAGCGTGTTCTCGTGAGTTTGCGTAATGCGCTCGATTCGGCGCGCGCGAGACGCAAGCTCGCCGAAGTTGAAAAAGAGCGTGGCGACCGTTACGAAATGATCGGCCGAAGCGCACCCATGCAGCGCGTGTTTCACGACATCGAGAAAGTCGCCCCAACGCGTGCGTCCGTGCTCATCACAGGCGAGAGTGGCACTGGGAAAGAACTTGTCGCACGCGCGATTCATCGACTGAGCACGCGCCGGGATGCTCCCTTCGTCCGCGTGAATTGCGCCGCAATCCCGCGTGAACTCATCGAAAGCGAACTCTTTGGTCATGAGAAAGGCGCGTTTACGGGGGCATTTGCGCGCAAGCGAGGCGTGTTCGAACAAGCGCACGGAGGGACGCTGTTCCTGGATGAGATCGGGGACATGGATCTTGTGGCGCAAGCAAAGGTGTTGCGCGCGTTGCAATCCGGCGAGATCTCACGTGTCGGCAGCGAGCACGTTATGCATGTTGACGTTCGAGTGCTCGCGGCGACGAACAAAGATCTTGAGAAAGCGGTGGCCACTTCGGCGTTTCGAGACGATTTGTATTTTCGTTTGAACGTTTTTCCGATGCGAAGTCCAAGTCTTCGTGAACGCGCAGAGGACATTCCGCTCCTCGTTAAGGCCTTTGCAGAAACCTTTGCGCGTGAGAATGGTCAACAAGTTCGCGATGTCGATCCGGTTGTACTTCAGGCGCTGTCGTCAAGGCGGTGGCCTGGAAATGTGCGCGAGCTCCGAAACGTAGTTGAGCGAATGCTCATCTTGGCTGGCGATCGCGTGACCATCGCAGAACTTCCCGAAGATCCACACGACAACCCGTTCGGAGATGAGGAAGAAGCGCCAAGACCCGCGACGTCAACCATCCCTCCGCCGCCGGAGCGAACTGGGTTGGAAAACGTGCGATCGCTGCGCGAAGTGCGCGAGCAATCCGAGCGTCGGCACATTATTGATACGTTGCGTGCAACGAATTGGAACATCTCTCGAACGGCCGTTTTGCTCGGGGTTGAACGCACGAACCTGCACAAGAAAATTCGTGCGTACGAAATTCGTCGCGGCGAAGGCGAAGAGACGCCAAGCTAGAAACTAAAACGTGCGAACGCCGATCGTGAGCGGTACGTATGCAAACGAGTAGTCCCCCTTGATCGTGTCTCCGATGTACACGCACGGATGAACGCCCATGAACCAATGCCCGTAATCCTGGCGGGCGAGTTCAAAATCCAAATCGATCGTGGGCGAGAAAACAAAATCAGATGTGTACGTGTAGCCACCGGTCGCGGTTTGGGCGCGTCCACCCAGCATGCTGAATCCAATCCAAATATCGCGCGTAAGACCAAAAAGAAGGCGTGCCCCTGCGGAGCCAAGATAACTGGGGTCTCCCTGCGGGCCGATCGTGAAGAAGCCATGGAAAAGAAGTTCTAACCGCGGCGAAATGGCGTAGCCCACATCCGCATAAAAGCCACCACTGCCAGATACACGTGCACCGAAACGCATGTCGGGAACGGGCACGTAGTAGAGGCCTGCCATCACGCCACCACCGAACACGAATCCCTTCGGGACTAGACCATCGGGCGACCTTGGCATGTCCCTCCTCGGCGGTTCGTCGCATCCCGAAAGTTCGGTTGGGACCGCGATGACCATACGTTGCGCCGGCACGAGCGAAACATCGGATGTGTACACTGTGCGTGCGTTGCACTGAACGATGAGCCTATGTTTCCCCGGATTTGCGGTCATGGGCTGGCCAAGTACAGAGCGCTGAACAGGACGGCCATCGATCAGGACAGACGGAAGTGCCTTTGACAGAACTAGCGACACAACGAGACTTGGAATTTTCGGCTCCAACATCATCGCGAGCTCCCGTGCACCTTTACGTGCAATGGCCGAACGCTCTGTTTCGCCTTCGATTGGCTGCATACGCACGACTTCAAGCGCCAGGTCGCGCGCTTCCACCCACTCGCCCAAACGCTCACGTACGCGCGCGAACGTGTATCCGGTGATGGGTGTGCGCGCGATCGCGTATGCGACTGCGAACTTGTCGCGCGCTTCTTGCAAACGTCCTGCCTCTTCGAGCGAAAGACCTTCGCGCAAAAGCAATCGCGCTGTCTCGCGCTCGGTCGGGGTGGGGTCTGCGTGAGCCGACCGTCCGATGAAGAGAATGAAGACACCACTTGCGAGAATCGAATGCCGCCGCGAACACGCGTACCAGTTCACGCATCACCTGGCCGATGCGGAAGGCGACGGGGCCGGCGGTCGATTCATGCGCTCACGCTCCTCCAGAGTCTTCTCGCGAAAGAGCACGAAGGTCGCGATACCGAGGAGCAACGCAATCGCCGCAGTCAGAAAGAGATTCCCCTTCCATTCCTTGCCCGAACGCGCCGGCAACGCCGCCTTTTTCGGCGGATATGAAACAGGAGCGACGGGGCGTACCGAGGGGACACGGCGGCTCGACGGCGCGGCAAGACGCGAAACCTCTTGCATGCTTTGCGACGGTACAGGAGCACCCGCATCTGCAAGTTTTGGACGACGTCCGGCCATCACGCGTCGAACGTCGCCGAGAAACGCGTAGGCGCTCTCGTAACGTTCGATGGGATCCTCTCGAAGGGCATGAAAGAGCACCGCGCCAAATGATTCGTTCACACCGCGTGGGAGAGCAATCTTGCGTTCTACGCTCGAATGCAGGTTTGCGGGCGGCAATACTCCCGCTACCGCGTACCAAAGCACGGCGCCGATGGAGTAGATGTCGCTCATCTCGCTCGGGGGCAGACCAACAGAGGCACGGCGTTCGGGCGCCATGAAGGGACACACACGCAGAGGTGCAAGTGCGTCCTCATCTGTGCGTGATGGAGATAATCCCGGTGCGGTTGCAAAATCGCAAAGGCGTACGGACCCGCGTGAAGTCAGAAACACATTCGCGGGATGAATGGCTCCGTGAAGCACTCCCTGTGCGTGAGCCATCTCAACGATATCGAGCAACTGCTCGGCAACGCGAAGAACATCTACTTGTTCAAGCGACTCCCGGAGAACCACCGTAATGAGCGGCTCAGCATCAATCCACGGCCTCACAACAAAAGGCGTACCGTCTTCATCGGTACCATCTTCCTTTACATGGACGACCCGCGAGTGATCGAAGCGGTTCGCTGCATAGGATGCACGTAAGAAGAGGCTTCGCGCGCGCTCATCGTTTCCCGGCGTGCCGATCATGAGTCGAACGACGGCGTGCTCGGTCGCATCCTTTTGCCCGCGGTACGCTTCATATGCAGCGGTCACCGGACCAACCCCAAGAAGACGAACCAGGCGCCAACCACGCAGTCGGCTTCCGACCTTGCTCTCGGCGAGAGCTTGTCGAGTTCCCTCCGATTCGCTTTCGAGGGCGCGCGAATCCGGTCCGACTTGCAACCGGACCGAAAGCGGGCTCTCGGAGTCTGATACGTTCTCAGCCATTATGCGAAGAATATCAGAAGGCCGACGACTACTGAAAAAGTGCTGAAGCCACACCATTTCGCCGTGTCAACCAACTCAACCATGGCGCGTGCCTGTGGATCCGTAGCCACCCTCACCTCGCCTCGTTACGGAAAGTTCGGGAACAACGGCCCACACCGCTCTTGAAACAGGCGCAAACACAATTTGGGCGATTCGATCCATGGGGAGAATCTCGCAAGGCTCCGGCCCCAAATTGATCAAGAGCACCTTAATTTCGCCGCGGTAATCGGAATCAATCGTGCCCGGACTATTGAGAACCGTAATGCCCGAACGCGCCGCGAGCCCCGAACGCGGACGCACTTGCGCCTCAAATCCACCAGGGATTGCCACCCGCACACCGGTTGATACAAGCACCCGTTCAAGTGGACGAATTACTACAGCCTCGGTCAAAGCCGCATGAAGGTCCATCCCGGCTGCCCCCTCCGTTTGGTATTCGGGCAGCGGGACCTCAATTGCGCCCGTTCGCTGGAGCTCGATTCGCACACTTCCCATCAACACCGCAGTCCTTCATCCGCGGTCCGTCGTCAAGGTTCTGTGCGCTGACGTGCGTAATCCACCGTGGTATTCCCATCGAATGAACCAACACCGAGACCAGCACCGTGAAAAAGTGCTCATCGTCGATTTTGGTGCGCAATACACGCAATTGATCGCTCGCCGTATTCGCGAAGCGCGTGTCTATTGCGAGGTCGTCGCGTGCACGACGCCGTTTGATACGGCCACACGCCAGCGACCTTCTGCCGTCGTG
>JAHFDX010000085.1:0-4420 GCA_023248785.1 Myxococcales bacterium | reverse complement strand
CAGGCGGACCGTCCAGCGTCTACGACAAAGACGCGCCAACGCTCGATCCGCGCTGGCTCGAGCTTGGCGTCCCTGTCTTGGGTATCTGTTATGGCGCGCAAGCAATCGCACACACGCTTGGCGGCCTTGTGGAGCGCGCCGAGGCACGCGAATATGGCGCTGCAGATGTTACAATTGACGAGAGTGTCGGGGTCTTCGGGCATTTTGCGGCCTTTGAGCGCACCCGCGTTTGGATGAGCCACAGCGACAGGATCACAAAGCTGCCTGACGGCTTCGAACGCATCGGAACATCCGAACATTCCCCCTACTGCGCATTTGGTAACAAGAAAAAGCACATTTGGGCTGTGCAGTTCCACCCCGAAGTAGCCCACACGCCGCGCGGCCGTGAAATGCTCGAAGCCTTTTTGTTCAAAGAAGCCAACCTGCAACCAAGCTGGACGCCGCACACGTTCGTTGAGCAGGCGATGGAGAATGTTCGCACGCGCGTTGGACCCAATGAGCGCGTGATTTGCGGCCTGTCCGGAGGGGTTGACTCCACGGTGGCCGCAGTTCTTTGCCATCGCGCCATAGGCGAGCGACTCACATGCATATTCGTCGACAACGGGCTTCTCCGCCTTGGCGAATTCGAGGAAGTCGTCCACACACTTAGAGACGAGATGCACCTTCCTCTTCTCGCGGTCGATGCAAGAGACGAATTTCTCACGGCGCTTGCAGGCGCCACGGATCCAGAGACGAAGCGCAAAATCATTGGGCGCGTCTTCATTGAGGTGTTTGAGAAATACGCGCGTCAAATCGAATGCGTTCGCTATCTCGTTCAGGGAACGCTTTACCCCGATGTCATTGAAAGCGTTTCGCATAAAGGGCCAAGCGCCGTCATTAAAAGCCATCACAACGTGGGAGGGCTTCCTCCACGCATGGAACTTTCGCTGATTGAGCCATTACGCGAACTCTTCAAAGACGAAGTTCGCTCCGCCGGACGTGAGCTCGGGATTGCAGAGCGCATTCTTGGTCGTCACCCTTTTCCTGGCCCCGGTCTTGCCATCCGTTGTCTCGGTGAATTGAGCGAAAATAGACTCGATAAGTTACGAAAAGCGGATGCGATCTTTATCGACGAGCTCCGCGGTAGTGGCGAATACGATCGCGTGTGGCAGGCGTTTGCAGCTCTTCTGCCCGTACGAAGCGTCGGTGTGATGGGAGACGGGCGAACCTATGAAGAAACGATTGCGGTCCGTGCCGTTACATCCGTCGATGGGATGACAGCGGACTGGGCACGCTTGCCTCATGAGTTGCTCGCGCGGGTGTCCAACCGCATCATCAATGAGGTGCCCGGGGTTAATCGGGTCGTCTACGATATCTCGTCGAAACCTCCGGCGACAATCGAGTGGGAGTAGCGCACGTGTACAAGCGCCTGCTTCTCTCTCTTCTCGTCATCGCTACCGCCTGCGGCAACGAGGCGTCCCATCCCAAACGAGAAGTAACCTCGTTGCGCTTTGAGGCTGACGGAGCCGTTGCGCGTAAGGCCATTGTTACGGTTGACGATCAGGCAATTGGCGCGCTCGATTTCGTGATTGCACGAGGGATCGCTGTGCCCCGAGGAAACCATCGCGTCACAGTGGAGGCGCCCGGCTACTTCCCTTGGGACGCGAGCCTTTCGTGCACCGAGCGTCACCAAAGAGTGCGCGTCGATTTGCGCGCAATACCGGATTGAGGGGACGCGGGTCTAGGACGCATGCGCCGCGTTCCGAAGCACGAGCGCAATCACGATCACACCCAGCACAATGCGGTACCACCCGAATGGCGCGAGCCCAAAACGTTTAAGGTACGAGATGAAGCCTGCGATGACGAGGAGCGCAACCACAAACGAAACACCCATGCTCACAGAAAGTGCAATCGTGCCACCCGGTGCAGCCATGATTTCGTGACCGTGTTTGATCAAATCGAAAACGGTCGCAGCTCCCAACGTGGGTATCGCGAGGAGAAATGAGAATTCGGCGGATGTCGCCGTGGACAAGCCGGCGAGTTGACCTCCTACAATCGTGCTCATTGAACGCGACGCACCCCGCCAAAGCGAGACGCACTGCAACAGACCAATGACGAGTGCACGCCTGGGAGTGACGTGCTCGAGACCGCTGAGGCCCTCCACGCTCTTACGTGCTCGGTAGGCTTCGATGATGATCATGACGACGCCGCCGACAATCAATGCAATTGCGATTGGGTATGCGCTCATCAGTAGTGCTTTGATTCGTTTGTGAAGAGCCAGCCCGACGACGGCGGCTGGAAGAAACCCGATCGCGAGCGAAAAGAGCAAGCGCAGACTCGCGGGATCGCGCGTCATCACGCCGCGCACGAGCGACCAAAGCCGCGCTCGGTAATAAACGACCACCGCAATCACAGCTCCAAGCTGCATCACGATGTCGAGCGCTTTGGTCGCTTCATCTTCGTGACCGAGCAGAAGGCCGAGCAAGAAGAGATGCCCCGTCGAGGAAACAGGGAGAAACTCGGTGAGACCTTCCAGGACGCCGAGCAAGAACGCGTGAAGCGGACTCATGAGGCACTTCAGTGTAGTGCACTCCGCTCTCCTATCGGGTGAATCGCGTGAGCGCACCTCCCCGCGCGGGCAACGCCCCAAGAACGCGCGTGGCAGCGTCTGCGATCTCGACGACGGCCGTTTTCACCCCGCGATCGCGTATGTTCAGTGGCCAACCAGACAATCTCCGCTTGACCTTTCCGTCAAATCCTGCAAATTGGCTCCCCTTCTCGGAGACAATCGGAATGGCAAATCGCGCAATTTGGAGCATGCGGAAAAGGCACGAGTGGTTGGGCAAGCCACGTAAAGCAAAGCGCATCAAGCGCGCAACTCGGCTTCGGTGCGGCCTTCAAGATGCCATCGACCGAAGGGCTGGAGAAATCAAGGCCCCCGCCGAAAGTTGAACCGAAGGACCGCGAGGACCGCCGCAAGCACCGGAGGATAGGTCCTAACTGGAAGTGCTGCGCGTGTGCCACCGCCATGCGCTCTCGACAGTATCTTGGAGCGAATGCCGCGCGACCCATCCGAGGTCGCGCTTGATGTTTTGAACGTCCGCCACAAGTGAACTCGGATCACCTTGCCTGCGCGAGCCCATGGCTTGAGGGATGGGCTTGCCGGCCACGGCTTCGATCATCGCAAGGAGTTCACGAACGGAGGTGCCTTCGCCTCGTCCTACATTGAACGCCGTCGAGACGCCGCCGCGTTCAAGATAGCGAAGGGCTTGCAAGTGCGCAGACGCTAGATCGCGCACGTCGATGTAGTCGCGAATGCACGTTCCGTCGGGGGTTGGGTAGTCGCTGCCAAAAATCGTCAAAGGAGAACCCGTCGTGACAGCGCGCATCGTGAGTGGAATCAGATGCGTCTCGTGCGGATGCGCTTCACCTAGCCCATCTTCGAGGCTCGCTCCCGCGGCGTTGAAGTAACGAAGCGCCACATAGGAGAGTGATCCCGCCTTCGCCAATTCGGTGAGCGCCGACTCGACGATCAGTTTCGTGCGACCATACACGCTCACTGGTTCAAGCGCCGCGTCCTCCTTGAGCGGTTGCAGAGTGTTCGGATCGTAAACTGCGGCCGTCGACGAAAAGACGACGTAACGAACACGAGCCATTTGTATCTGTGAAAGTAACAAAAGGCTCTTATCAACATTCGCGGAATGATACAGCGCTGGATCACGCATCGACTCAGCCACATCGATCTTTGCTGCAAAGTGCATCAGGGCGTGTGCTTCACCATGGATAGCGAGCTGCACCGCCGATGGATCCGCAATGTCACCCTCCACAAAACGGGCGGCTTTCGGCAGCGACCACACGTTGCCATGCGACAAATCGTCGAGCACGGTCACCGTGTATTTTTCGCGAAGGAGCGTCCGAACTACGATTGAGCCGATGTAACCAGCTCCACCGGCGACGACCACGTGCATAGAACGGTTGTATCGCATCCGACTCTTTGTCAGAAGTAGAGTTGATGTCTTCTTGGTCGTTCGCACTCGAACAGGCGCTCATGCGAGAGCTCATGCACGCGTGGAAAGAGATCAACGCGGCCCACTTCAAAACGCGCCTCAAGTCTCCCGTTATCATGCTCGGCGAAAGCGTGACCGTTCTTGGTCGTTGGCATCACGACATCCGAACATTGGAGCTGTCGCGCGCGCTCGTTCTCGAACGCCCATGGCCCCTCGTCGTTGAAGTGCTGAAGCACGAGATGGCGCATCAATATGTTCACGAATTTCTCGGGATTCGCGACGAATCGGCACACGGACCAACCTTTCAGACCGTGTGTCGCGAACGAGGCATTGACCAGAAGGCGGCGGGCCTACCTTCACCAGCTGACGGAACATCATCGAAGATTGTGGAACGCATCGCGAGGCTCCTTGCTCTCGCCGAGAGTCCGAATCAG
>JAHFDX010000688.1 GCA_023248785.1 Myxococcales bacterium | reverse complement strand
AATACCTCGTGCGAAAAAGCATGCTCTCGCGCGAAGAACTCAACTTCGCGCTCGCCGTGTTGCCGCGTTACGGCGGTCGCATGGGCGACACGTTGATCTCCCTCGGACTCGTCAGCGCGTTTGACGTATTTCGCGCGATTCGCGAACAGGGTCACGACCGCGTGATCAATCTCTTCCAATGGCCCGAAGGCACACTCGCGTACTACCGCGGCGAGAGCTCGCCGGTCGTCGAGTTTCCGCTCGACCTTGAACTCCCTCCTCTCATGCTTTCGGGAACGGAAGCAACGTGGCCAGACGAAACCATTCTTGCGCGTTATCGGCCAACGCTGGACGAAAAACTCGCTCCGACTCCGCTGCGGCGCCAATCGCAGGAAGTTCTATGGCCGGCGCTCGTCGCGCGAATCGTTGATTGGACGGGCGTGCCGCGCACAGCGCGCGAGCTCATTATGCTGGCGCACGGAGCGCATGTGGCCGAGCCTCCATCGGTGTTGCGGTGCATTGAGCTTTTGAGGTGTGCCGGGCTTATCGCGTAGGCAGTGGAGCATTTCCTGAGGAGGGCCGCCCTCCGCCACCACAAGCCTACTTCGCTCCCCCGGCGAGTGCTCCGCTCGAGAACGGTAAAATTGTCTTCAGATCGTCGTCGTTGAAGCGAAGTTGCAAGCCAAGAAAATAGTCGCGGCGCGTAGATAAGAACATGTGGTCGACGCCGCCCAGGAGCCAGAGTTTGTTGAGGAATTCGTAACCGAACCAGAGACGATATCGTGGTTGGATCTCCTCGCCGAAGCCGAAGAGGTCTTGGCGAATTTCGAGGCGGTCGCCGATGAGATGGGTGTCAAGACCCACTCCGCCGGTGGATTCGCGGATGCCGAATCGGCCGGTGAACATGCCCAGACGCCTCGCAAATTGAATTGAGAAGCGGAAGGCGTCTGTGGTCTTGGTTGTGACCGTACGGTAGTGCGCTGGATCGTTTGGGTTCGTGGTGTCGACATCGACTTGTTCGAAAGTCGTCTTTCCGCGTGGGTCGTTAATGAGTTCAATGAGGTAGTATTTGTCCTCACGCGGCTGAAGGCGAACTTCGACGTAGCTTTTGATCGTGTTGGAGAGGAAGTTGTAGTCCGACCTCAGGTTGACCTGGGTTTGGAGGCGCGAAATTCCGCCGACGTAGTCGTTAATTCCCTCGGCGACGCCTTGGACTTCATTGATCAGAGTTTCGTCTTTGGTCAACTTGCCAAGCGTGCCCTCACCCTTATCCATTCGCTCGGCCACTTTGTCGACGTGGCCGAGCGCGCTCTCAAGGCTCTTGGCCGAACGATTGAGCCGCTCGGCGGTTTCACGCAACTCGCCGTTCTGCGTCCCCTTGCCGTCCTTTGTTTGCGCGGCACGCGTGAGCTCGCGAACATCTTGCGTCACCAGTCGCACGTTTTCCAGGATCTTTGCGACCTCAGGATCGGCGTGCGACGTGATGTTCGCGACATGCTTCATCGTCGTGTTGAGGTATTCGCGATTCTCGCGAACCGTCTTATTGAGTGCATCGGTCGTGTCGGCGAGGTTCTTGAGCGTGTCGCGGATGTTCTGTCCGCTTTCATCACTGCCGACGCTCTTTGCGAGTTGAGTTGCAACGATTTTCACCTGCTCGGCAATGTCCTTGATTTGATCCATCACCTCGCCGCCGGTCGCTTGCTCGGTGATAATCCCCACCGCATCGCCATCTCGAAGCTTGCGATGGTCAGGCGTTCCCGGAGTGAGCACGACCTGAAACTCCCCGAGAAGCGAGGAACTTTTTTTTCCAAGTGTGGCATTGTCGTAGAGGGGAACCTCCGCATTGACGCGCACATCGATGCGCGCACGTCCGCCTTCAAGTTTGATAGCGTCGATCGTTCCAATGGGAATGCCTGCAATCGTGACGCGTGAATGTTGTGCGAGGCCGGTCGCGTCATTTAGGTACGCGTGGATGGTGTAGCCCTTCCCCACGCCGAACTGCTTACCAACCCCGCGATAGATGCCTGCGGTCGCGGCAGCCGTGAGCACCACGAAAAGGCCTACTTTGGCCGCTTGCGAGAGCTTAGGCATCTACGTGCAAAACCGTAACGCAAAAGCCAAATGGGGGGGAAGAAGTTCACATTTCGTTAGACTGTGCAGTCCACGAGTGGAAAGTAATTTACCTTACCGACGCCGCATCAACATGCTCGCGTAGTGCTCGTGGAGCAACTTGCGCAACGCAAGGAGCACCGGTTGCCACACGACAGTTCCAAGGATCGCAAAGCCAAGCATCGCACTTGCCGGGGTCTGCGAAGTTCTTGCGAATTTGATCGTTGTCTCGATCTCGTATTTTGCAATCGTTCGCATAGGGGCTAGGTAACTAAGCAAGAACTCAATCGGGACGTCGACTTCCGTCGCACGTCGCGCATCGTCGAGGGCGCGCGCAAGCTCGTCGACAAGAGCCGTATCCAGTCGGACATTGAGAGACTCTTTCTTGAGCAGAAAACGCACCTCCTGCCGCGCTCGGACGAACGTTTTGCGTCGACCGGCCTTTTTTCCTTTCGATAGAGAGCCCATCACCTGGCCGATGAGTTCAAACGGGGCTTCTGTGTTTCGGTCGAGCTCGAGAACGACCTGGCGAATGTTACGGATAGGAA
>JAHFDX010000084.1 GCA_023248785.1 Myxococcales bacterium | reverse complement strand
CATTTCGAGCTTATCGAATGGCGCTCCATTTGCGCGTTTGCAATTATGTAACGAGAGACGTGCAAAAGACCGCGTGCTGGCGTTCAGACGTAGCCGCCGCGCCTCATCGACACGTTCATGAGCAACGAGAGACCGAGCAGAATCGTGAGGTTGCTTGAACCCCCGTACGAGAAGAGCGGCAGGGTGACCCCGACAATGGGCAAGAGTCCGGTGACCATGCCGATGTTGAAGAATGTGTTCCAAAAGACGAGACTGCCCGCGCCTACGGCAAGCACGGCTCCGAAGCGATCTTTGACCGTTGATGCAATGTGGAGCGACCAAAGAACGAGAAATGCGTAAAGCATGACCACGAGCGCGCAGCCGAGAAATCCCCAGTCCTGTGCGAAGACAGCGAACGGGAAGTCCGAATGTTGTTCATGCAAGAAGAGAAACTGGTTTTGCGTGCCTTTCATGAAGCCTTCGCCTGTGACGTGGCCGGCACCGATGGCGATTCGAGCGTGGTGAGGATCCCAATTGTAACTGCTAATGTCCTTTTCTGGATGAAGCCAGGCGTCGATGCGCTCGTCCTGGTAGCGACGTAGACCATAGGTCCAGAAGAGCGGGAGACCGATGACGGCAATGGCGAGAAGTTCGAATATCGTTCGCCTTTGTATTTTCACCATCGCCATCACAGAGAGAAAAATCAGTCCAATGATCAGCGCAGTACCAAGGTCTGGTTCCACGGCAACGAGCACCACTGGCAGAGCCGCAAGTGCCACAGGGGCGATCAGGTCTTTGAGGGAGCGTCCTTCGGGGTGCGTGTCGCCGCGCAAATATTTGGCGAGTGCGATAACGAGCCAAACCTTCATGAACTCGCTTGGCTGAAAGCCAACCGACCCAAGATAGATCCAGCGTGAACTGCCTTTTACCTCACGCCCAAGAATGAATACGAGAAGCAGCGAAAGGAGCCCCATGCCGTAAAGCAGGTAGGCGTAACGTTCGAGCTTTCGATAGTCGATCGTCGCAAGAAAGCCCGCCGCGATGGCTCCGCCGACCAACCAGTATACCTGTTGGATGTACGCCTCCGTGAACGGAGCGGGCTCGACGCTCGTTGCCGAGTAGAGGTTGATGTCGCCAATGACGGCGAGCAAACATGCGGTAATGAAAAGCGGCCAGTCGAAGTTGTCTCTGAGGCGCGCAAAGAGCGTATCACGCGATCTCACGGCGGCGTCCCCGTCTTCTTTGCCGCTTTGAGACGCTGGTAGTCACGGATCACGTGCATCGCGACGGGCGCTGCGTGTTGGGGGCCGGACTCGCCGTGCTCCACAAGCACGACTACGGTGATTTCGGGCGCGCGCGATGGATAGAACGCCGCGAACCAAGCGTGGTTCCGCGACCGAAACCATTGAATCTTTGGCTCTTCGCTTGGATTGGGATGGTGTCCTGGCTGCGCGGTGCCGGTCTTACCTGCGACGTCGAGCGTGGCGTCGCGAACGGGATTGGCCGTGCCCTCGTCGTCGTTGAGCACGTCGCGCATGGCGTCATGGATACGACGGAGATGATCGGGGGCGATCGCGATGGTGTTTCGCAGTCTTGGTTCAAACTCCTGCACAGGAGTGCCCTCGGAGGTCTCGATGGCGCGCACGACTTGGGGCTCATACAGGCGTCCGCCATTTGCGATCGCAGCGTAGGCAAGTGTTAGTTGAAGTGGTGTGACCGTGACATCGCCTTGTCCGATCGCCGCGTTGATCGTGAAGCCCTTCCGAAAATAGTTGGCGTGATAGCGAAGCGTGTACCATGCACGCGTAGGCATTCGACCGGCAGCCTCCGGGTTAATGCTGAATCCCGTACGCTGACCGAGTCCAAACGCGGAGGCCACCCTCGCGATCGGATCAAGCCCGGTCGCCTCGCCGACTCGGAAAAAGTACACGTTGCACGACTGAGCAATGGCCTGGCGCAGGTTGACCGCCCCATGGACGTGCGTGCACCGTTTGATCTCGCGACCAAACGCGAGGGACCCGTCACATCGCCTCAGCTCATCGGGCTTGATCGAGCGCGTGTGGAGCGCAGCGAGCGCAGAAAATGGTTTGAACGTGGATCCTGGTGGGTATGCCCCGCTCAGCGTCTTGTCGAGCATGGGCCGATATGGATCGTCGTTGAGTCGAGTGAATGCTTCTCTTGCGCGTGCGCGCCCGCTACTGCGCAGCAGTTCGTTCGGATCGAAGTTCGGCTTTGAATACAGCGCGAGAATTCGCCCGGTCTGCGTCTCGACGACGACGACCGCGCCCGAGCGATGCGGTGCCATTGCCTTTTCAATCGATTGCGTGAGTTTGATGTCGATCGAGAGACGCAGGCTTCGCCCAACGATAGGCTCTTGGCTCACAGGTTGGTCGAGAAGGTGCTCAGCGAGGGGACCGTTGCGATAGGTTCCCCAGGCATCGACCACCTGCTTCTTCCATCCGCGACGTCCTCGCAGGTGGCTCTCCCAAGCGCGTTCAAGACCGGTAGCTCCCCAAAAGTCGCGCCGGCCATAAGCGAGCGGGTTTAACCGCTCGCGTTCGTCGGGCGTGAGTGATTCGTAACCCTCGGGGCGGAATTTCGCGAGTGCTTCTGCGTCGAGTTCGGCGATGTATCCAAGCAGGTGCGAGCCGAGATTTTTGTACGGGTAAAAGCGAACCGGTGCCTCAACAACGTTTGCCCCTTTCACATCGCTTCGGTGTTGCTCGAGCTCGGCAACAATGTCTCTCGACACGTCCTCACGTACCAATATCGATCGTGTACAAGGCGAGCTCTTGTCGTTTGTGAGGTCGTACGCAGCGCACGCTTCGCGTACGTCTTTTTCCAGCGCTGCCCGCTCATCGGGCGTGAGGCGAAGAATCTCAGCAATTTTTGGTAGGGTGTCTCGATACTCGCGCTTCGACCTTTTGCGCGGCGGTACCTTCGAGAGCCAAACGCTTGGCAAAACAAGCTTCGGAACGATGTATACGCTGTAAGCTGTACGGCTCGATGCGAGGGTCTCGCCGTTGGTGTCTCGAATGGTTCCGCGCGTCGTCTCCACGGTAACGCGCCGAATGATGTTCTCGTGCGCCATTGCGGCGAATTCGTCACCTCGGACAACCTGAAGGTAGGTGAGGCGAAGAAGCACCGCGCCGAATGCGGCGAGAACGAACAAACTCATCCACTTGTAACGCTTGCGGAACTCACCCACATCCGAGCGCGAGATGACAACGCTCACGCTTCCATTCCTCCTTCAGAGCGGGAAGGCTGCGTGGCTGCATCAACACGCCGCGCGAGATAAAAAATGAGCGGCGCTACGAGTGCCGTGGTCACCATCCGCGGGAGGGCGAGCGGATAGACCATGCGCGGAACCCATGCATCGCGATCGCGCCCGAAAATCGCAAGAAGGACCAGAACGACTCCCGACTGAAGAAGACTAAACGCAAGCCCGAGCGCGATTTGCATCCACACAGCCTGCGCGGCGAGTCGCACGCCCGCAGCGCGCGCGAGGATGAATGTGAGCACGCTGACGAAAGTGTAGAGGCCAACGGGGGTTCCAGCCACCAGGTCGCTCAGGTATCCGAGCACAAAGGCCACAGCAGCTCCGCGAACGAGCGAATACTCGCGCACGCCCATGAAGACGATGAGGGGCAGCGTCAGTGACGGAACGACCCCGGGAATTTTGATCCAAGAAAGGATGCGGAAAAGGTTGCTTTGTATGAAAATGAGCGCCACGCCTGTGATGAAGAATGCGGTGTTGCGCATCAAAGTTTTCCCTTGGTAGGCGCATCTTCGTAGGGTGATCCCGTCATGATGAGCACGGAGTCGAGGCGCGAAAAATCGACCGTCGGCTCCGCCTCTACTTCTTGATCACGTCCTGGCTCGCGCTTGATCACCCTGGTGACGCGCGCAACCGGAATGCCTTTCGGGAACCACTTGCCTTTACCACTCGTGACGAGAATATCTCCAACTTCCATTGTGTCACGCGCGTCGACCATCTGAACGCGGCATGCGTACTTCGAGGGGTCACCGGTACCTCGAATGAAACCATGCGAGCGGGTGCGTTCGTCCTCGACGTCCACACCGAAGGCTGCATCTACGGCCAATTGGATGTGGATCCCGTCTGCTGCGTCTACCTTCAGAACCGAGCCAACAACGCCATCAGGTGCGATAACGGGCATGTGTAAACGAACATCTTTTGAGCGACGGTCGACAACGACGCGCGTGATCCGAAAAAATTCGGAAAAATCACGGCCGATAACCTGCGCGCTCACCAAATCTCCGGGGGTGGTTTCTTTCAGGGCAAGAAGGCGACGCAGCTGCTGGTTGTCACGTTGGGCCTCTTCCAGCCTTCGAACCTGTTCGTGCAGACGCGCGTTTTCAGAAGAGAGCTTCGCGTTGTTCGCCTTCACGTCGACGAGGTACACGTAGTCGCTGACCACATTCGAGACGCCACGCGCCATGCTTGAAACGGCAAATTCAATCGGAGCGCTAATCCTAAGAACGGCTTGATCGGCGGCGCTGAGTTCCTCAGGGCTCTTCATGTTTGCGCGCAGAAAAAAGAAGGGGACCGTGAGCAATACCGCGACGATGACCAGATCTCGGTAACGCTTGACGTCTTGGCTCATGCGGTCAGCTCCAAGCCTTGTTAGACAATGGTGACTTCGCGCAGCAACTCGAGGTGGTCGAGTGTCTTGCCGCTCCCGAGAACGACAGCGCTGATTGGATCGTCGCTCACCATGACAGGGAGTCCGGTTTCCTCGCGCAGAAGAACGTCGAGGTTACGCAACAGTGCTCCCCCGCCGGTGAGGACGATACCCTTGTCGACAATGTCGGCAGCAAGCTCAGGCGGCGTTCGTTCAAGTGCGAGAAGTACTGCTTCAACAATGGCGTTGACCGGCTCGCTCAACGCTTCACGGATCTCGTCCGAGTTCACGATGACGGTCTTTGGAATCCCGGCTACGAGATCGCGCCCTTTGACCTCGGTCGTCAGTTGCTTTTCGAGCGGGTAGGCGTTGCCGATGTCCATCTTGATGCGTTCGGCGGTCTGTTCGCCAATCGCCAGATTGTACTTGCGCTTGAGAAAATTCTGGATCGCCTCGTCCATCTTGTCGCCGCCAACGCGAACGCTTTGCGAATACACGATGCCAGCGAGTGAAATCACTGCGACTTCGGTTGTACCGCCGCCAATGTCGACGACCATGTTGCCGGATGGTTCCGTGATGGGCAGCCCCGCTCCGATGGCGGCAGCCATGGGTTCTTCGATGAGATAAACTTCGCGAGCACCAGCCCCTTCCGCGCTCTCTTTGACGGCGCGCTTCTCAACTTCCGTGATGCCGAATGGCACGCAAATAATGATGCGCGGCTTTACGAGCGTGCGTCGGTTGTGGGCGCGAGCAATAAAATAGCGAAGCATGGCTTCGGTAATTTCGAAGTCGGCAATGACACCGTCACGAAGCGGCCTCACCGCGCGGATGTTTCCTGGCGTGCGCCCAAGCATTTCTTTTGCTTCGCGCCCGACGGCGAGCACTTTGTTGGCACCCCTGGCATCACGTTGAACGGCTACAACTGAAGGCTCGCACGAAACGATCCCTTTGCCCTTCACGTAGATGAGCGTGTTCGCCGTTCCGAGGTCGATGGCTAGATCGTTCGAAAACAGGCCTGAAAGCCAGTCGAAGATCATCGTGCCATGTCCTCCCTAATTACGTTACGCGCTCGTGGAACGCGGTGGCGCGACGTGCGCCGGGTCGCGGCGGATGTAGCATGCAGGCTGCCGCAAAACTACTGCGCGCCACAATTCGGTCTTTTTCGGTCGGCCTCGATTCAATTGAATCGAACTACATGGCGATTTCTCAACCCTTAGAGATTTTGCCTTCCTTATGCGGATGGTGGGATCGACAGGTCGAGCAGAACTTCTTGATCTCGAATTTGTCAGCCATCGTGCGCTTGTTCTTCGTGGTTACGTAGTTGGCGCGTCCGCATTCGCCGCAAGTGAGTTTGATGATGTCACGCATGGGTGAGGGTCTCCGACCGTCAAAAACGAGGGGCGCAATGTGGCGCCAATCGTGGATTTCGTCAAGCGTTTCGTCGGGTGACTTATTCGTCGTCGTCGTAATCGCTCTTGGCGAGCCGCTCTTCGCGCTCAGGCCGGCGGTTCTTCTTCGGTGCGCCGCCGTCTTCCGAGAATTTACGTTTGCGATCGTCGTGCGCTTTGCGGGCAGGGGGGCCAAAGCTCCCTGGAGGAGGAGGGAAAGCATTTCCAGGTCCGCCCCCGAATCCGCCGCCGGAGGGAGGCCCGCCACCGCCCCCGTAACCACCACCGCCGCCCCCGAATCCGCCACCACCGCCTCCGAAGCCTCGAGACTCGTTGCGCGGAGGCGGGCGATCGCCCTTAAGATTGATCACGAGCCTTCGGCCGCGAAGTTCCGCCGAGCGAAGTTGCTCCGACACGGTTTTTGCCCCCTCGGCTGTGGCCATCGTGACGAAGCCAAATCCTCGTTTTCGCCCATCTTGATCCACCGGGAAGTACACCCGAACAACGCCGCCTTCGACAGCGCCGTTGATGAGCTCTTCGACCTCTTCGGTGGTGCAGTCGTAGGGCAGATTGCCAACGTAGAGAGTTCGATCCGGTGCATTGGCTTGGCTGCTCGGCCCGCGAACGCTACTGGGGCCGCGCGGGCCGAACGACGACGGTGGGGCACCTGCCACGCCATCCCGGCGCGGAGGCTCCGATTGGAACGGACGGACGGAGATACTCTTTCCCGCTTGGATGGAACCGTCGAGCGCTTCTCGTGCGCTTTGCGCCTCTTCGGGTGTCGCCAACGTGACGAACCCGAAGCCGCGAGGACGACCCGTGGTTCGGTCCTTGGGAAGGCTCACACTAACGACTGTGCCCCCGGTCGCTTCGAACAGCTGACGAAGCACATCCTCGGAAACGGTTTCGGGAAGCCCGGCTACGAACAGCTTCGCTTCTTCATTCGACATAACAAACTCTGCAATGACCTTTCAATTCACACACACGTCCCGACGGACCATTCGCGGGATGGACTCCATTTAACGATACCCTGGCGGAGGGGCCCGTCAATACTCCCTATGTTCGCTTCGCCTATCCTATACCAGACGGGCCGGGGCTCTCCTCGTGCTCCTCCGCCGAGGCCACCGAGGTTGCGGTGGGCCGCCGTTCGGAATGATGGGCTTCACGTAGCCGAATGCTGAAGCAGAACGTTGCACCTCGCGTTGTATTCGCTCCTGTATCGGAGGCTGTGTCTGCGATCCATGCGCGTCCCCCGTGACTCACCGCGACATGCTGAACAAGTGTCAAGCCTATGCCGGTTCCCCGTATGGGGCGCCCGTCCGAGGTTCGCACGGCTGAGCCACGCACAAAGCGATCGAACACGCGTTCCCGTTCGTCCGGCGCGACGCCAGGACCGTCGTCGATGATCACGACAACGGCCATCGTGTCCTCGCGACGTACGCGTACTTCAATGCTCTTGCCGCCGTGTGCGTACTTGAGTGCGTTGTCGACAAGATTCATGACCGCAAGCTGCACTGCACGCTCGTCGATGTAGCTGTCGGGCAACGAGTCCTCGATGGTGAGGCGAAGGTCACGGTGTTCCTTTTCTGCGCGAAGTCGGTATACGTGCACCGCTTTTGAAACTGCATCGACTACATTTCCAACGGCAAAATCGTATGCCTGACGGCCTCGTTCGACGCGTGCGAAGTCCAAGACGTTTTCAATTAGGGCGGTAAGACGTTCGCTTTCTCCAACGATGATATCGAGGTACTCCTTGCGCTTCTCTTCGGTCGGGGCACGGCCCGACTGCAGGATCTCTGCAAACATTCGAATGAGGGCGAGGGGCGTTTTGAGCTCGTGGCTGACGTTTGCCACAAAGTCGCTCTTGATGGCACTCATACGTCGCTCGCGTTCTGCAGCAACCAAAATGGTAGCAACGCCGAGGACGATGACCACGCACGACAACAGAAGCATCACCACTTCGAGAATGCGTCGGTTCTCGACGCCCTTAGCTAGTTCCGCGCTTGTTCCGGGAGATACTTGGACTCGCCAACCGTAGAGCGTTGTCGGAAACCGCACGCTCACCGTGTAGCTGCCCGAGGCAACGGGCTTGCCGTAGATGAGCCGGCCTTCTTCGTCGACGACGAGAGCGCGGGGAGACGTTCCCACGTCGGCGAGTGCAGGCGGGAGCAACTCGCGTACGATGCGACCAACGTCGTGCCACGCCACGATCAAATAGCGGCGCCCGCCAATCACGCGCTGCCAATAGCTGACAAGAACGCTTTGCCCTCGATCAGATTTGTGAAGATGCCGAAGCTCCTCAATGGGTTCTTTCGACAAGGCCATGGCCGGGACAAGGCGCGTTGTGAGATCTCGACGGAACGCTTCGTCTTCTTGCCACGCACCGGCCACGCGCGAAGCAAACGCAAGGACGCGCGCGCGTTCGTCGAGGATGAGAATGCCGCGGACCGTTGGGGTCTCGCGCTGGGCAGTCGGGAGCCAGCGTGTTCCCAGCTCTTCGAGTTCGCTTGGGTCGGCGAAGTTTGCGATGGCGTTGTCTTGCTCGATGATGCGCTTGTCGATTCGATCTGCTTTTTCGTGCGCAAATCCAAGCGTGGCATCAAGCACGGACTGTTCACGCAAGCGCTCTAGAGCAAATGTGGTGCGAAACGTAAAAAACGCAACGATCGCGACGGCGATCAGGACGGCGGGCAGGAAAATCGTCCGCGCGATGCGAATGCGGCGTTCTTTTGTGCCCACGATGGTTACATCAAGCGTCTGTTCGGACAACCGCACTTGGTTCGAACGTCAACCCGTTCGAAGCGATGTACTCGCCATAACGTTCCATAATGTAACTGCAAGCGGACGAATCGTCGGCGGAAAACGCAGCGCGCGAGGACGAGGACGCAACGAGTTCGAGGACGGCAACGACGCGCCCCGCAGCGAGGGCGGGCGCGGTGATAACGGTTCGCTCGCCTCCGACGAGGGCACCGTAGCGAGTGATCGATGGGGGTACTTCGTAATGAATCATGGCGCGCCGGCGTTTTGCCACTTCGCCCAGAATTGGATCTTTGACGGAGGTCCGCAACAGGAGGAGCTCACGTCCCCCGCCGCCCGCGGAAGCAATCGCCACAAATTCGCGTCGATCAATGTCGACCCCGTGCATGATGACTTGCTCGGCCCCAATCACGCTCCCCGCAATACGAAGACAGATGCGCGCCGCGTGGGCCGCATCTGTAGCTTCGAAAAGCTCCTGCATTTGATCGAAGAGCTCGGCTAACAAATCGTCGCGGGGCGGACGATCTGTAACAACCTTCGCGCGCCCGGACGGCGGTGGTGGCAGCGACTCTCGATTTGCTTCCGGCGGGACCGAAGAAACGCTCAACCGAACAGCTTCTGCCGCGTGGACCGCGCTCGAGGTAGAGGACGATGCAAGCTCGGACGTCGCAGGCGCGGACGTCAGCAGTGGAATTGCGGGTTCACCCGACGGCGGAGGTTGCACGGCGGGGGCCGCTGCTGCCTTTATTTGTTCTAAAGCGCTTCCACCGAGCTGCGATGGAAGCATCGATGGTGGCTCGTGACTTGGCCGTCGTGGAAACACAACGACGGGGTCTCCGCGCCAATCCTTCCAAACGAGGGTCGCGATAGGAAGCGCGTGCGCTTGAGCCTCGTCGGCGGAAGAAAAGAGCGCCATCGCGACGAACTTCCGTTCCTCCACACTGGACAGGTCGTCACGTACATCAGCGAGCTCGCGCCTTAGTGCAAGCTCCGCGTCGTCTTCGGTCATGGAGGCGACAAAGCAAAGCTCGCGGTACAAGAGGGGACGCTGCGGCGTGGGTGGATCTTCGCGCGAGCTCCAGGTTGTAAGACCAGACGCCGTTGATTCCGACGAAGCTGTGCCATTTGTTCCCCCGCCTTGCGAGTCGGCAGAAGGTGAGCCGGGAGGGGCGGCGCGTACGGTGTATTTCGTCCGAGAGTGCGGATCGTTTGCGACCACGACGTCGTCGCGAATGTCGAGCGCAAACCCCGACAAGGGAGACTCGTCGCCCTGTGCCGTACGAATCTTTGCAAGCGCTGCGAACCAGGAATCGGCTTTAATGGTGTGGTGGCGATTTCCGGAGCTAGCTTGCGAAGCGATTTCGACGATCCACTCAGTGGTCATGCGATTTTCCTAAGATAGCGCTCGTTCGCACCGCCTATGAAGATCTATTCGGACCGTAGTCCGTCGGCGGGACGAAGTAAGGCAGAGTTAATAGCGGGTAAGATGCTGGCGACGAGACAAATGAGCACGGCAA
>JAHFDX010000083.1 GCA_023248785.1 Myxococcales bacterium | reverse complement strand
GCAGTGCCGCCCCCGCCCGAATCTGCGCTCGCAACCAGCGGGCGAGCCTCACACGGCGAAGTGCTGCAATCGGTTCGAAAGATCGCGGGTGCGGCGCCAGATCCACCGCTTCCGCCCGTGAGCGTCGCGGACAATGAACTGTTTCCTGGCAGATGGCACTCGCTCACGCCCGGTGTTCGCGTCATGCGGTTGAGCAAACAACTCGTAAAGGAACAACTTCCAACCGCGGTTGGATCGCAGGATCCGCACTCGTACCCCAATGCAGCGGCGGTTCCGTCGAGGAGACCTCGTTGTTCGAGTGCGGAGCCTTCTGTTCCCGATGTGCCCGCACCACCACGACCCGCTTCGAGCCTCATGTTGGTCAATGAAATCCCGGGGGATCGAAGGATACGCATGGCAAACGAACTGCCCTCAGCGCTCGTCGCGTTGGGAGCTCCGATCATAAAATCTGAGATGCGCGTCGCCTTGGTGATGTCTTTTGCGAGTGCACCGTCGGGGTTCGGCAATACGACGGAGGCTCTCGCGGCACCAACGCTCCACTGCGAAGGACTGCACTCGAAGGATCCGAAGACCGAGACCCCGTCCGAAAAAGTGATCGATTCGTGATACAATTCTGCGCAGACATACACGTGCTTCTTTGCTTTAGCAGCCGCATCGATACCCGCTTGTATGGTCTTGAACGGCCGCTTACGCGAACCGTCGCCAAGAGCCGTGCCGAGCGAATCGGAAACGAAGAGGCCATACGCCTCATCAAGCGTGCAACGAGCTTCAGCCGGCGACTTCGTAGCATCACACTGTGCGGAGTCGCCGTCGTCCGCACCCCCGTCGCGACGCCCCACACCTTGTGCGTCGGGATCGTCCGTCCGATCTTGCGAGACTCCTTCCGCAAACTCAATACCGCAACTTGCGGCAAGAAGGGTCGTGACAACGCTAAGGCCCACTGCAAGCACGCGGCGCATGCTGCATCTCTAGCGAATCAACCGTCCGCGTCCAAGCTCATCCGTACAGTCGACAAAATATCAGGTCAAACCCGCCTCGCCCTTGCCACAGCATGTGGCGCAATGTGATGGGAAAAACTGTAGATTCCAATTTGCGGCGGGCCGCCGAGGCTCGTTGGAAACAGCGACCCGTCGGCCACGAAGAGGCCTCGAAGATGATGATGCTCACCTTCCGAAGTCACGACGCTCGTTCGCCTATCGTCGCCCATGCGCATTGTTCCCATCGGATGCACCGCGGTAAGCGGCAATCCGGCTGGGCGCACAAATGAATAGTCAACCGAACTCAGTTCTTTCGCCGATCGAAGCCGGACCGGCGGGATGCCTGGGATCACGACCTCTCGCGCTCCCGCCGCAAAGAGAATTTCGGCACAAGCGTGCAAGCCTTTCGCGAGGCCCTTGCGATCGGCTGCGTTCATCTCGTAGCGCATCTTCGGACGACCATCGCGACCGACGTACACCTCTCCACTCGATTCATCGTGCAACATGGCCGTAAGCACCGCATATTTTCGGTACTCACGCATCGCGCGCATGTGTGCCGCACCAAACCCTGGAAGCACGCAAGCTGTTCCAATCGGATGAGCAAACGCCGTCGTAATCCACGCCCGCTTGTCGCTGCCTTCTTCAAATGACAGGTGCTCCGTGCATTCATAGCTCTGTGGGATACCTTTGTCGCCAACCACGTCGTCTACGAACCACCCGGCCACGACTGCACCCGGATGGATTCGAAGGCCTTTACCCAAAAGATGACTAGGATCCGGCACGAAGCTCTTTTGTGCGAGCGCGGCCGATCCGATTGCGCTCGCGGCAAGAACGACCACGCGTGTTCGAAACGTAAGCGTTGCGGTAACTCGGCCTTCGTCGTCGGTCGCTTCGGCAACCAGGCCTTTTACTTCGCATCCGTCGTGCACGATCTTGGTCGCGCGCACGAGCGCGCAGATTTTGGCTCCTGCTTCCTCGGCTTGCGGCAGTACGATTTTGAGGGCGTTTTGTTTGGCGTTGTACACGCATCCGAGCTCGCAAAAACCGCTTCCGCGGCATCCAACGCGATTGTGTTTGAGTTGTCCGCCTCGCCATCCGAGCGCCTCGACCCCAAGCCGCAGGATGTCGTTGTTACGGTTGCGTGCCTCGGTTGGAATGAGCGACACGCTCAAATCGCTTTCAATGCGCTCGAAGTGCGGCCGCATTTCGGCGGGCGTGACGCCCGACACCCGGTATTTGGTTGACCAGAGATCGAGAATTTCGTCAGGGACGCGTTTGCACAAGTTCGTGTTGTGCACCGTACTTCCGCCCACACCGCGACCTTGGAGTATGCGAATGGCGAGATCATCCGTCGTTCGCCCACCCTGATCTTGAAACAAGCGCGGGATCATTTCGTCTTCGCGTTGTGTGAAATCGGCGGACGTAAGGTAATCGCCCTCCTCGAGCGCCACGACATTGAGACCTGCCCGCGCCAATTCTCTCAGCGCGATGGATCCGCCGGCTCCCGTCCCAACAACAACGGCGTCAACCGCCATCGTAAGGTCTCCTCGGAGCGCGCTTCCCCGCTGGATGTTCATGGTCCACCTGCTGCGCGTGCGATAGTGGGACCGTCGTATCGCAAGAGCGGCCATGTGAGCGGGTCGCGGTAGTAGCCCATGAAGATCAATGCTTTTAGGCCTGAAAACGCACCCCGAAGAAGACCATCGTCGTGCGCCTCAAGCTTCGCCAGCACACTGTCTTGACTTTGAGGGTCGAGTTTAGAAAATCGGGTCACGCTTCCAATGAGCAGCGGACAGAGTTGTTCAAGAACGCTGAGGAAACGGAACAAATCTGTGCGGATTGTTTCGTTCATCGTAGCGACGAATCGATCGATGAAACCCACCACGTCCACATCGTCGACGCTCGGTGCAACGAGCTCTGCGGGGGCCGCACACATCCTGCGAGCCACCGCATCAAGCACCGAAAACTCGGAGGCAGAAAGCACAACAAGCCGGCCACGCCGCACGAGCGGTAGTTCATATCCCGTCGACCGAACGACCGCGATAACGCCCCCAATCGGCAAGAGCGATGCCCCGAGCATTTGCGCTAGCCGTCGCCGCGAGAAAGACACCATGGTTTCCTAGATGTTTGCGTAGACTTGAGCACGCGACAATGAATGTCTTTGGACTTACAGGCGGTATTGCGAGCGGAAAGAGCACAGTTGCCACTCGCTTTCGCGAACGAAATGTCCCAGTGATCGATGCCGACCAAGTAGCTCGCGATATCGTGCGGCCGGGGGAACCTGCCCTCGCAGAAATCGTTCAGACGTTCGGCGAAGGAGTATTGGCGACGGACGGATCGCTGGATCGCTCTGCTCTGGGAAATCTGGTTTTTCGAAGTGCTGAGCTACGTGCGAAGCTCAACGCGATTACACATCCCCGCATTGCATTGCGGGGGGCACAGCGAACGGCCGAACTCGCAACGCAGGGGCATCCGCTTGCGGCATGGGAGGCTGCGCTGCTGGTCGAGAGTGGATCGCATGTCATGTTTCGCCCGCTCGTAGTTGTCGTGTGCGCTGAGCAAACGCAGCTAACGCGTCTTATGAAGCGCGATCAACTCTCCGAAGACGCAGCACGCGAACGCATTGCTTCACAGCTGTCGGCCGACAAGCGCCGTGCGGTTGCAGATTTCGTGATCGACACAAATGTGACGATCGATGAAGTGCGCGCGCGCGCCGACGAGGTGCTTGCCGCAATTGCGCGAAACTTCGGCATCGATCCCAATCGCTACGGAATGAAATTGTAGCCCGGCGATGCATCGTTGAATCGGACGATGCGGACACTTCCATTTTCGGCGCGGCCGATGCCCACGAGCCAAGAGCGTCGAGGAAAGTACCGATACGCGGTGGCCAGTTGAGTGCCGGTCCCCACCGAAAGGCGAAAGAGCACGATCTCGCGGCCACTTTCTTGGACTACCGGCTCGGTCGTTGCGGCATTCGCATCAATGTGCTCGCTGCATGGGCGTGATGCAAACTCCCGACGTGCGATGGCCTCGGAAAAATACCGCACGATGTCCACGCGCTTCCAGTCGGCACGCTGATACCCGACCGCATCGCGTGCCACCAACCCGTCGATTGCGGTAACGTCCCCGGCGCAGAGCGCTTCAACAAACTCACCCAGGGTCTTTCTCGCGGATTCAACCGAGAGCCCCATCGCCAATGAGATCACCGGCAAATTGAAACCACGTTCGGACGGTGAAAGCCTCATCTCCTCGGGTTCCACGTAAACAACCGCGCGCTGAGGCGAACGCGCGATGATTTCCTCGTGGTTGGATACGCAACTGACAAGGGCAGCCGCTGCAATGATCGTTTTGCTCGCTACTCTACAAGCCGCCACGAGTCGCGCTCCACGATCACCACGCCTCCAGATTCGATCGATGACCACCCACCTAAGGGTACGCCATCATCCAAGTCGCTTGCGACGAGCGTAAAATGCACCCGATCAAGCTCTGGCACTTTTCGGCGGAGGGCCACATCGTCACCGATAAGTGCCTCGGCATCGCGCCGCCCCTGAAACTCCCGAAGCGCCATTGGGCTTCCGCGGCGTGCGGCCACGGCGCTTTCGCCTCCACACACAATCATATTGAGCTCGATAGGCGCTATGCCATGCTCGGCCACAATGCCTTCGAGCAACGCAAAGGTGGAGCGCACGGCCGACGCAACCGCCTCCGGTGCCGCAGCGCTGTCGCGCAACGCGTTATCATCGTAGAGAAACGAAAGCAGTAGGTGAAATACGACCTCTGCATCTGTGTCGCCTCGAATGCTGCCGCGTAAAAATTCGGGGATGCTCTCGAGCAATCGCGAGCGAATGAGCGAAAAATGCGGGACAGTTCCTGTCTGTGCGTAGAGCCACTGTCGATACCGAAACGGGTGCGTATTCTCCGTTTCAAGCGAACCAATCGTCGGGGTACGAATGTGCCCGATGACGACATCTGAGCGGACATCGGTGGCAATCTCGGAGAAGTCGAGATCTTCGCGCGCATCGAGAGGCCTACGTCGCAGAAGAACTTCGCCTCCCTGATAAAATCCGAGGCCCCATCCAACCGCTGATGGGAGCTTTCGAGCGGCGAGCGCTTCACGCTCGTGCTGCAACACGCGACTTCCCAAGTCTTGCCGATTTCCGACCAGTGCGAAGAGGCGTGCCATTCGTTATCCCCGATCTATCACCACCCTCGACTTTGCCGGAGGCGTCGGTGATCTCCGAATTCCAACGCGTTAATAAGTGCCGCGTCACGGAGAAGACCAACGTTCGGTGCAATCGAGAGTGGCTCTACTTAAAACTTACTGGTCCGTAGGCGCTTGTGCCACCCAACAAGCAACATTTCCAAAGAAATCACCTCTCGAGAGGATTCGCTAATTCGCGTGCGCGCATAATTGCGTCATGACTCCAGCGATTGGCGAGCCAACGCACCAACCACGACCCTGTCACACCAATGACGACTGGGACAATCAACACTGACATCGTTTCGTGTCTTCTGCTTCAATTCTGGAGCGCTGGGGCAACAATGAACGGAACAACATGTTCCTTCTGTTCGAACGTCGTACGGTAGCTGCTCGCCTGACGCTGCGAGGCAAACGGTCCAACACGTACCCGGTACCACGTCCCACGACCAGGTACACGAGCCTCTGTTACATGTGCGCGATGACTGCGAGCACGGAGCTGATCCGCAAAGTGATTCGCTTCCGACTGTGAACGAAACGAACTAATTTGAAGCTGATATCCACCTTCGTGACCGGAAGGCGCTTGCCCACCTTCCGCCTTGGTCGCGTCCGACGCCTCAACTGCAACTTTCGTGAGAGCATCGCGTGGTTTCGTGACCAGAGGCGTTGCTTCGAGCAGGTTTTGCGCTGGCAACGGAACCACCGACAAGCGATCTGTTGCCGGTGGCGGCGGCGGAAGCGCGGCATTGTCGGCCGATGGCGCACTTGAGCGGACCGCAGCCAGCGCTGTCGTTGTGTGCTCGCGATCGCTTAGGATTCCAGGAAACGTAACCTCATCCGCTTTCAGTCCAGATGGATGGCCGCTGGATGCGGGGGCCGTCTCCTTGCGTTTGCTTACAAGCTCGCTCAGCGGATCAGGACGCTTCGCATCACCTTGCGCACGTCTTCCTGAGAGCGCGATTCCAGCAAACAGGATGCAAGCGCCACCGAGCACGACAAGCGTTGCGGTTACGTAGCGGGGTATGCGCGGGGTGTCCTCGTCGTCCTCTTGAATTCGCTCGAAATTGCGAACCAGCGAGTCGTTCATTTTGGCGTCCTTTGCGCAAGCGTCACTTCTTTCCGTTACCGCGCCTTCTATCCTTGGGCCAACTTTTCAAGATCGCGTGTCTTCCATCGAGTCTCCTCGTACTCGCGCACGGGATCGCTTGCGGAAACGATGCCACCACCAACGCCGTACGAGGCGCCCTCGGCCGTAACGACCATCGTGCGAATAGCGACGGCAAAAATCGCGCGCTCGGAACTAAGCACGCCATAAACACCCGTGTACAGACCGCGCCTTTCGGATTCGAGTTCTGCAATGAGTTCCATCGCGCGAACCTTCGGCGCGCCGGTCACGCTTCCGCACGGAATGACCGCAAAAAGGACGTCCTCAAGACCTGCCCTGCGCGCCTTGATTGCCTCCACGCGGGCGTATCGGCTCCAAACCGACGGACTCAGATCGACGTCGTATGGGATATGGACACGAACACTACCCACTTCTGCGCACCGTCCCAGATCATTGCGGTGGAGATCCACGGCCATGGTGAGTTCGGCGATCTCTTTCGCGTCCGCTTGCAACTCGCGACGAAGCTGGTCGTCTTGCTCGCGGTGCGTCCCTCGAGGGCGTGTACCTTTGATGGGCCAACTCTGAAGGCGGTCGCCCACGACACGTAGCGCGAGCTCCGGGCTCTGGCCGACGACACTATGGTCCCTCCCGGCAAGGAAAAAAGGGAATCGTGCACGGGCAATTTGATACCATGACAGGTACAATTCGACGGGGTCGCCCGAAAACGCGTACCGCGCGAGCCTCGTCACGTTCGCCTGGTACACATCGCCGGACGCGATGTACTCGAGCGCGCGCCTCACGGATTGCACGTGCGCATCACGTTCGCCGGGGAGGACGAGTTCACGAAGCGTGAACGCAGCAGGACTCGGCCGCCTCCGCAGTGCCCCGAGAAGCTGCTGCACACAAGCCTCGTCATCGCCCTCAACGGCGACGCGACCGCTCTCCGTATCGATACGAACGACGGCAGGGTAATACGCCCACCTTGGCTTCGTAAGGAACGGCTCTCTGCGCGAGTCGGCGTCGGGATGTGTTCGCTCAAGACCCCGAAGCGCCTCATATGGCACGTACCCAAACCACCTTGGAGCCTTAGGCGCCCCATCCCACCCGAAAAACTCTGCGACCGGCTCTGCGCACGCGGGAACGAGATCATTGGAGATGACCGAAGGAGCCGCCGCGACCCATACAAATCGACGCCCATGCGTCGATCCAAAATCGCCACCTGCAAAGGCCAACCCCCCGAGCGGAGCCAGGCACCGCGCGACTTCCACAGCGGAGCGCACGCAACCGGCTTGCCGAACGACGAACATGGTGAGCTTCCATACGCCGCCTTGCCATCGCTCGCCATCAAAACGAGATGGGAGTAAGAACATGCACATGCTGCGTCGCGCTGCTCTTTTTGCCATGATCGCGAGCTGCACCGGGGCGCACACCATCACCTTGGATGTGCTGGTGCCGGAAGGCTCCACATGGAACGACGCACCCGCGGTTAGCACGCTGCGAATCAAACTCGTAGGCGATGCTGGGACGCGTGAGATTGCAACAGTTGCAGCGAAGGAGGGCACGTCGGCGCTGCCCAAGCTCGACCCCGGAACAAGCGGCTCTGTGTTTGTTGAAGGGATCGGCGAGGGTCAGGCCATTGTCGCGCGCGGCAACTCCGTTTCGGTTTCGTTTGACAGCCTTGCAGGATACACGCTTCGCGCTTTTGTCTCTCGACTGGGCACGGTTGCTGAGCTTCCGGGTGCCTGGTCTACCGCACTCGAAACGATTGCGATGGCGCGCACAGATGAACGCACACTTGCGTTGTTCCAGAAAAGTACCGATGGTGCGCGCGTTCGTTTCTATGATCTCGCTACGCTCTATCCTCTCTCGTCAGAAATCTCGCTCACAAGGGCTCCAACATCCGTGGCGGCGCGCAATGGCGTGGCACTGCTCCTCGACTCGAGCGAGCTCGCATGGCTTCAACTGAGCGACGGCACGAGCAGTGCCACAACGGTTCCTTCAGGAGTGGCGCTTGGAGACATTTCCGAAGGACGAACGGTGTACGCAGACAGCGGAGGAGCCTTGATTGTCGGCGCAACACGAGCCTCTTCCACATCGGCATCGGTCTTGGCCGTCGGCGCGGATGGCGCCCTCTTCGCGGCGCGTCTTGTTCACTCGCGAACCCGCGCCGGCATCACATTCGCGGCGGGCGTAGGACTTGTGGTCTGCGGTGGGTCGCAAACCGATCCGGCCCTCGAAGTGCTCACCGAAAACACGTCGCAAGCCCGTGCTCTTGATACGCAATCTGATCCAGCCGACGAGCGCGCGTGCGCGACACTCGCCAATGGTCAGGTGATCGTGGCAGGTGGCAACGTAAATGGACAACCCGCGCCTGTTTGGCTTTTCGATCCCCGTTGCGCGTCCGCATGTGCTCCCACACCTTGGCCCGGTCCGGATGGGATCGTGGCAAGTCCCGTTCTCGTGGCAGCAGGCTCCACTGCGCTTTTGATTGGACGCGGTGGTGATGGTTCCGTGGTCAGCTATGAACTCACCTCGAAGCAAGCGCGCAAGACCGCCTCGATTGCGATCGATGGTCAGCCGACAGCGCTCGACCTTGCGCACCGCGAGGCCGTGGTGGCTTCGACCCACACGCGGCTCGTTCATTGGACGCCGCTCGAGTGACTTTCACGCAGGCACGCTCACAATCATCCCTTCGCGACATACGATGGCGTTCGAAAGCGGTGCATCAAAGATAGATCCCGGCCAAGCCACAACGCGTTTCACGAGACCACTTCCTCGGACAACAACGCGCCTTCCGAGAATCGTCCGATCGAGTCGAATGTTCGCCGCAACGGATGACGTTTGGTGCTGGAAAACATCTCGCTTCTGATCGGACAGCCACTCCTCGTTGGCACGCATGTAATCGAAGACAGTTCCAACATCCGTCCACGACCCAATAGCCTCCCGCGCTGCAAGTCGAAGACCTTTTTGTAACGTAGGAAGGTATAAATCAGCGACGAGGCAGCCGGTCGTCGGCAATGCGTCGCGCAGGCCCGCCGACAGGACTTGGATGCCAAGCGAATACGCCCCCCTGACCTCGCCCTTACGCACAGTCGTTTGGCGCAGGCGAACAACCCACCCCTCGCCGTCAATTCCAACGTTGCCCGATCCGCTCGAACAGGACTCTACGAGAAGTGTCGCATCAGCCGTTCCTCGCTCGAATAACGGAGCGAGCGACGCCTTCGTGACGACATCTGCGGTACACACAAGCAAGTCACCCGGGTCGAAAAAAGACGAGGCCTTCGCAACGCCGCCTGCGGTTCCGAGAAGCACTTCTTCATGTGAAATGAGGGCACCCAGCGCGCGCGCCTCGTGCTCAACTTCGTCTTTTGCAAAGTGCGTGTTGACCACGATACGTTTCGCTCCCGCCATGCGGACGGTCTCCACAACGTGCGCAAGCGCGGTGCGATCGCCAATGGGAACAAGTGGCTTCGGCAGCACGTCCGTGAGCGGCTTGAGGCGCGTTCCCAGCCCGGCGGCGAGCACCATGGCTTGCATAAAGACCACCGTAGCGCGATCCTGTACGTCCACAAGAAACTGGTCAACCTCCCCTTGGTCGGGTTACGCATCCCAACGTGAGGTTCCAAAAACCTTTCGTCGCTGCAAGTGCGTTGCTCGCCGGATATCTCCTTTGGGGAACCGCGTGCGGAACGGATGCAGTGGCCGTCGATGCGTGTCGAAAGGTAGAGGAGGCGCGATGCAAGAAGGCCCCCGACTGCGGCGTGTCGTTAGAAACGCCTCCGCATATTGGTTCGACGGAGGAAGGCGTCGATTCGTGCGTTCGCTACTACCGCGACGCGTGTCTGCACGGTCTTGCGGCGCAGCAAGCGCCAACGAATACGCAACTAGACGCATGCGTCGCGCAAATTGAATCAGGCGACTGCATCGCCGTGAAGACGCCTGAACAAGTAACCGCATGCAAGTGGCTCATCCCCGTCGACGACGCGGGAGCCGAAGCGTCTACGGCGGAAACA
>JAHFDX010000082.1 GCA_023248785.1 Myxococcales bacterium | reverse complement strand
TGGCGGCGGTCACATTGATGCGTTCGGTCGAGATGTTCTGCGTGGTCATCTCAAGGCGATTCATGATCGCGCCGAATTTGGCGCGGATCATGGCAATCTTGTCGAGTGCGGTATCGACCGTGCCGATGGCCGCTTGGGCGTTGGCGGCGGTCGTGCTGATTTTCGTTGAGACAGACAGCAGCGTCGTGATCTTGAGACCACCGAAGGTGAGCTTGATGCGATCGTCAGCCGTATTGTAGATGCCGACTTGAAAATCCAAGATGGTTGATGCTGCCGAGACGAGCTTGGTGCCGGCGAACTTCGTCGTCGACATGACGCGCTTGATCTCGCTCTGCAGCGACGCAAATTCGGTGGCCAGATATCCACGGTCTGTCGAGCTGTAGGAGCCGTTGGCTGACTGAACCGAGAGCTCCCGCATGCGGCCCACGATGTCCGTGATGGCGCTAAATGCCCCTTCGGCGATTTGCGCGGCCGAGATCGCGTCGTTCGCATTGCGCTCTGCAACCGCGTAGGAGCGGATTTGCATCATGAGGCTCGTACTGATCGCCATGCCAGCGGCGTCGTCTTTTGAACTGTTGATGCGGAATCCACTCGACAGTCGATTGAAGCTGTTGAGCAGCAACGACTGGGCGCGATTCAAGTTTCGCTGTGCCGCCAAAGACGCCAGGTTTGTATTGACTACGATACTCACGGCACTCCCTCTTGGAGTTCGAGAGAGGACCGAACTGGTCCGCTCCAAGGCCATCCTGGCCTCATTTTAATGAGCGGAAAAATTGCTGAACGCTGTAGGGAAAATGTGTGTTTAATCCAATAAATTACTGGGTTTTGTTCGATTGACGCCTGCGTGAATTATGTGGCTTAGAAACGCTTCCGGCTCCCCCGCGATCGTGATGCAACGATTTGCGAGGGAGCCGAGAACGCGCTCTAAAAAAGATGATAAGGAGGCGCTGCGCTTATTGACCGCGTACGAGTTGGAGGGCGAGTTGGGGCGCCTGGTTCGCTTGGGCCAAAATCGCTGAGCCTGCCTGGACAAGCACCTGCTGGCGAGCGAGTTGTGATGTTTCCTCTGCGACATCGACGTCGCGGATACGCGAATTCGCAGCCGTGACGTTGATGCGTTCGGTCTGGATGTTCTGCGACGTCATCTCGAGGCGATTCATGATCGCGCCGAACTTGGCGCGGATCGTGGCAATCTTGTCGAGTGCGGCGTCGACCGTGGTGATAGCAGCCTGCGCGTTGCCTGCCGTCGTGCTGATCTTGGTCGAGACCGAGAGGAGCGTGGTGATCTTGAGACCACCGAAGGTGAGCTTGATGCGGTCGTCGACCGTATTCTTGATGCCGACTTGGAAGTCGACAATGGTTGAGGCAGCGGAGACGAGTTTGGTGCCGGCGAACTTGGTCGTCGACATGACGCGCTTGATTTCGCTCTGCAGCGACGTAAATTCGGTGGCGAGGTATCCGCGGTCTGTCGAGCTGTAGGAGCCGTTGGCCGACTGAACCGAGAGCTCGCGCATACGGCCTACGATGTCGCTGATCGCAGTGAACGCGCCTTCTGCGATTTGCGCTGCCGATACGGCATCGTTCGCGTTGCGCTCCGCCACGAAGTACGAGCGGATGTTCATCGAAAGACCGGTGCTGATCGCCATGCCGGCGGCGTCGTCTTTCGAACTGTTAATGCGATAGCCACTGGACAGCCTTGTAAAGCTGTTCATTAACATCGCTTGCGCGTGGTTGAGGTTTCGTTGTGCCGCCAAAGACGGCATGTTTGTATTGATGACGATTCCCATGGCACTCCCTCCTGGAGTTCAGAGAGGGCCCCGATATAGGGAACCTCCAAGGCCATCTTGGCCTCAAACATATGGAACGGAGGATGTTACGAATCCTGTAGAAATGAATGTAACTTTCCTCGAACGAATTTCAATTTCACGTAACCTATTGTTTTTACTAATGAATGTTGCGATTTTTGACGTTTCGATTGGTCAAAACCGTGCTTGAGCTCGCCTTATTTTTCCCAGCAAATTGGGCATTTGAGTGTGCGCAGTGCGTCATTCTGCCGCAAATACCGGTCGTCCATAACCCAGCCGCTCCGACACTCCATTAGTAGAGGGAGTTTTGCGATCTCTACGCTCCCGCTGGCGCACGTGGCGAACCTAGCGGGCGAGCCCGGTGTTGCGGTACCAATTTCCTCTCTATCGACCGCGCTGATTTGCAGTTTGGCTCCAACCGTCGCAATCGCGAGCAAGTGCAATCAAGTGGCCGATGATGACTTCCATCTGTTTGTTCTCGGCGCCGTGGAGCAATCCGGCAAGCGGTGCGAAACGTTTGTCCTGTCGAGTAGGACGCGAGAAGGCAGTGTGTGGCACGGCTCGCCTGCGACGATCAAGCGGTGCTTGAGAGGCCAACTTCGAGTCCGACGAAGCGGACGCGGTGATATCGCGCTAGTGGACTTGAACTTCGATCGAAGGAGCGACGGCCTTTGGAGGTATCGAAGCGTTTGCAGCCGCGCTCTGGCCTATTGCCGCAGCGGAGCTTGTCGCGTGGAGTGTGGGCTATGGGATCGACCACAGTTGCCAAGGCGAGTGGTACGACAAACGGAAGAACATTCTCGATACGTATTACACAGTGTGTGGTGCCATCACGTACAGCTTCCGTGTCAGCGCGGGCGGGCTCTCGACAGACAACTACGTCGAGCAAATGGTGCTCGCACATCTCAAGGGCGCGCAGGGAGCGTTCCCACTCATGCAAGACCGCCGTCCGCCCAATTTCGATTAGGGCGAGGGCGAAGGTTGCATGCCCAGATCGTTTGCACGGTTCCTAATCGCGAAAGTTCGCGTAGGACTGCCAGAATTGACTGAGGTCTCGATGCGTTGATTGAGTTGCGTCCACGAGTTCTCGTTCGGTGTTTTGAATTTCGTTCATGAGCTGTGTCGACATCGCTACGAACTGGGTGTAGCGCGCAGCCTTGTCTTGTGCCTTCGCGGCTTGCTGCGGATCGTTTCCTGCGTATGCGTGTGGAGGGCGAGACTTGGCAAATGCGCGGAGAACTTGATTGCGCGTTGCTCGCACGGCATCCAAGTGTTGGAGAATTATGCGGGTGAAGGTGCGCATGTCTCTGTCGGCTATCTCAGCGTAATGACGAAGCGCACCCGCAATGTCGCCCATAAGAATCTGAACAATCAGAATGCGCATTTTGAGTCGCTGCTCATTGGGGGCATTTGGAAACGCGACTGCGAGATCTGACGTGATTTCGGATGACCGGAGCGCCGTAAGCGGTGTGGCCAAACGCTTCTCGGTGTAGGTCGAAATAAAACGCACCTCGTCGGAGGTCGCGTCTTCGGCAAAGTCCACCGCAAGAGCCGTGGTTCGTGCCGGCAGCGAGGCGAACGCCCTGTCGATTGCCTGGACTGCCGTAGACGACGTTAGTGCGCTCGATTCGGTTGCTTCGGTATCCTCTTGATAGGATGCGCCACAACCGGCGCCAAACGACGACAACATGGCAAATACCGCAATGCACGACAATCGGGTCATGCACCGCGGTGTAGCAAGAATCGCCTTAGATGCAGGTCACCCAAATGTAGACGTAACAGTGCTCACAGTGGAGGACACGGCTGAGCTCGATCCGAACAAGCTGTGACCGCGATTGCCGCACTTCATTGAAGATGTTCTGATGTTCCAACACGATCGCCAAGGCGATCGCAAGAGGGGTCGCATGAAAATCGGTCTTCTAGTGTGTGGGACTTTAGCGAGCGTTTTACTGACGATGGCCGTGGCTTCGGCAGAGGGCCCGGCTCCTGCCTCTGTGGCCAAGGATGTGGCCAAGGATTGCAACGCATACGGGATTTCCGCGCTTAGCGACGCAAAGGCCAACCAGGACTCCGCTTGCAATTTCACTGGTGCCCGGTGGAGTACCGACGTGAACGTGCACCTCAAATGGTGCAACACCGGAAATATCACCAACCAGTACCTTCAAGGTGAAATCGCGGTGCGCAAGAAAATGCTCGAGACTTGTGCGACGAGCCAGATGCTCTTCCGTGGAATCGAGAAGATCGAGGCGTTTGTCGATCCCACGGGGAAGAAGGGGTACAACGGGTCCTACACGGACGTGAAGTGTTCTGGTAACCGGAAGTTGATCTTCTGGGCACTGACGTTCTTTCGCTGTGGTTCGTCAAAATATAAATGTGAGCAGGGATCCATGAGTGCCGAACGATGGGACGACCGCACGCTGAGGTGCGGGGCCGCAGAGGACGCGAACACCGACACAGATGGTAGATGCACGGGTTGGTGTCTTTAGCGGGTCGGCTTCCCTGCATCTGCGCGGGAGGCCGAATGGAGAACAGCGGGGTCGTCGTTGCGCAGTAGATCGCGCAGGTCGACTACGATTTCTCTTGCGATCTCTCGCGTATCATCTGAGACCTGAGGGCCTGTCAGGTGAACGAGTGCGCTTCGCGCGCGGACAAAGGTCTTTCCCAACGTGCCGAGCGAACGCACGGCCGCCGGGCGCACAATCTTGCTCGCATCATTGGCTGCGGCTCGAATCAAACAGTCGATGCGATTGTCTGCAAACGTCGATTGGAAGCGAAGTGACCACGCAGCTTGTTCACGCACGGATGCGTCGGCGTCTTGCTCGAGTGCGTTGCACATGATGTCAACCGAGAGCTTTGAGGCAAGAAAGCGAAATGCTCCAACGCCCACGCGACGTACGGCGGGTGAATCGTCTTCGGTCGCATGCTGCAAGGTTTTTGCACACCCCTCGCAGCCGCCATTGCCCGCGGCTTCGAGGAGCGCCACTCTGTCTTCTTCGGATGTGGCGGACGTCAGGTGGTTCAGAATCAGGTTGTCCATCTGCTGGACTAATGGCAGATCTTTTTTCTCACGCGCAACGCCCGCCAGCGTTCCAAGCCCAGCCCAGGCGTACCTACGGCGATCACTGGATGAATCGGAAAGAGCCATCCGCTGAACCGTCTTCGCTAATCCATCGTCCACGTCTGTGAGATACGGAAAGAGGAAAAGAACGATGTTCTGACAATCGACGGGAGCGAAGGTCAAGAGTCGGTCGATGTTTCGAGGACTCGCCGCTTTGGAGGCGAACACAGACGTCATCATGGCCCGATACACCCGTCCGCAACTTGGCGGTTTCTCGGCGTCCGAAAGTATGCGTGTCTTGCATCCGATTTGATCATTTCCATCGACGAGGGCATGCACCATCTGGGAAATCTTGGTCTCGTCTTCCTCACTGGCTCGTTCTTCCGTCTTGCGAAGCAGGGCGGCAAACTCGTTGGCTAAGCCTTCGCATGGACCTTTCGGCACCGGCGAATGGAACGCGCTCGAGGAGCCTGGCTCCGGGTTGCGCGCGTAGTGCACGACGGCCCAGGTGGTAAGGGCGATTACCGCAGCGAACCCCGCGAACCGAGTGCGCGACTTTGGGTTCATGCCAGCTAGCTTCGCTCAACCACTGCGCAAACGAGAGCTTTTCGCCGTCCGCTCAAAACGTAATAACGTTTGTTATATTTTTGAGGTCGATGAGCTGGTGCTTTGTCTGTATTCCCTTGAAGCTCCAAAGCTCCTTCGACTTGCGAATCTTTTTCGGTATGTCGCAACTTAGGTGAGGATGCTTGTTGAACCATCCTGCGACAGTGTTGACCACGCTCGCGCCAGTATCACAAGCCGAGTCCACCGATTCGAGCACTTTGCTGTCGATCTCAACGAAGGCGCTGATCGTTCCGCTCATTGCCTGAAGGTCGACCTCGCTCTTCATGGTTTGCCACAGGGAAAGAGCTTGCGTCTCTTTGATTTTCAAGCCCAACTCAACTCTCGTAGGCACCGAGAGCGTCAGAAGATTGAGATCGCCCTCGACGCCGGCCTTCAGCACCCCGGCTGCGCTTCCTGCGGCGGATGCAACGAGGTGCCCCGAGAGCTTTGGCTCGACGCTTCCCGTCAGCGTCGCCGCATTCGCATCAAGATGGGCATCCAAGTTGGCAGTCACCGAAAACTTACCCACGCCATGAGCCTGAAGATTGATGAAGAATCCCGCGTAAACGGGGATGTCCTTATTGTACTTGGACGTCTCATATTTCCACTCTTTCGCAAACTTTGCGATCTTGCCGTCCTTCGACGACTTTGCGTCCCATGTCTTTTTCCCGAGCAAATAGAAGTCGATCGAGGCTGCTGTGGTTCCGTCTTTGGCTGCTCCGGTGTGATTGCTATGCGCTTGGGCAACGAGCTTGATGAGTTCGATCTTGTTGTGGAGAACGTACGCCCCACCTTCGAGCGTGATGCTGGCTGCGATCGTTCCACCGCGTTGCGACACGGCTCCTGCATCGAAATCGGCAACAGCCTTGCCGTATACGGCAGCGAATTTTTTTTCACCGTATGTGTGCTCCCAATCGGCGTGCAGCGGTTCGTGCTTGAGCTTTCCCGGTTTCCCCGCTTTAGGCAGGCTCGGATTCGACTCTTTTTTCACACCCTTCTGATCTTCGCCCTTCGTGCCCTTCTGATCTTCGCCCTTCGTGGCGAACTTCAAGACGAACAGCGGGCGGCTGTACGGTCGCCCAATGAGTGCGCTCCAGCCTGAGCGACTGTGCTGTTCCGCGACTTTCACTTTTTCGAGGTGATCCAATCGCTGCGTCTGTTCGAGAAGCACGACGCGTGGGTCGACTTTTATGACCGCAGGTATTGGACGATTCGCCGCCACGCGGAGGTCATGCCCATTTTCGAGTGCTTCTCGTTGCATCGCAGTGACAAGCTCAAGTGCCTGGCGTCCCGTGATGGTTCGTCCATCCGAGAGCTTGATAACCGACGTGTGCGTAAGCCCTTTTTTTAACCGAAAGGCCGAGTGAACACCCGCGGGTGCGTTGACCGGTGCTTCCGCCCTTACTTCGCCTTCGATACTCGCAACGCTACCGAAGGCAACCATCAGGAGTCCGCACGTGCGGATTAGCTTTGCAATGCTCATCATGCCCCCTCGAACTGCACTGTATGGACTGCCCAATTGAGTCCATCAGGTGATACGAATCAGTGGGAGGGACGCTTAAGTTCCCACACTCATTCAGCGGGCACTGCAACTGGCTCGTGCTCTGTGCGCCGAGGTGGGCAACTGGCCCCCTCTGTCACCCCACGTGTAGTCCACGATAAATGTTGGTCACATCGAGTCGGCCGTTCATTGTAGGACACGGGGTTCTCGCTGTCTTAGGGAGTACGGGCCCGGTTCCGGTGGAACTGCAATCGCGAGCTTCGAACGAAAGGACCTCACAACGAATCAGTTTTCTTGCGATCTATGATGTCGAACGTTGCGTCGAGTGCGGCACCTACTGCTTGGTTGATAAGTCGGATCGCGGTGTGGGTTGACGACACGGACGCGTCGTGAAGTGCGTGGATCAGTTTCGCGATCGGCCCGACAGTCGGAATCAGCTCGAGCACGGCAAAGGGGAGTCGCACGGATTCTTTTTGTACCCGTTCGATGGCGAGCGATCCATGCTCTACACCGGCCTGCACAAGTGACTTGATGCCGCGCATCTGCTTGGTCGATTTCATGCGGCACCGTCTGGGACGGACGCGTCGATGGGCTGCTCGCACCACGCACGAATCTGCGCGTACACATCGGCGTGTTTCGCGAGAGTGATGTGACTGAGGCCGGGAAGGATGCGCACGTGGGCTGGCGGCAGCTCGCTGCTCTTCACATTGGTGCAGGCCCCGTCGGTCGCGCTTGCGATGGGAACGATCGAATCCCCAAAGAGCAAGGAAAGCACGCGATCGGAAGCGAGCGTTCCTGCAATGAGGTAGTGACGAATCGAAGGGAGCAACGGTACGGGATGCGTCGGGCTTCGAAGGGAGGGCAGCCCACCGCTGTCTCGGTCTTCGTGGCGAAGGTGCGCGTCGCCGAGATCTTTTACGCCCGCGCTGCGAAGATTGAGGACGTCGGCGATAAGGCGCGTGTAGGGATCGTCGATCGCTTGCAGAACGCCCGCGACCACTTTGCCAAAACGCTCGAGTGGTGCCCCCCGATGGGGCGTGCCGAGATAGATTGCACGTCGAACAAGTGGGAGCCACGATTGCCCCTCGCTACTTGCCGCATGGCACGCACTTCGAACAACGAGCCCTCCCATGCTGTGGGCGAGCAGGAGGATCTCATCAATGGGCGAGGGATAGTGATCGACCAAATTCTGGATCAGATGCGAAAGGCGATCGCCATTGAGGGCAATAGCAGCTCCTGAGTTGAATCGAACAAAGAGCGGCGTAACCCCGAGGTCACGGTGAAGAAGCGTCCCGTAGTTGGTGCCATCGTCCAGCGTGAAACAACTCTCGGTCGCGCTCGAGCCGTGCACGATGATGGCAATCTTCGATGTCGCGGTGGGGAATGCGTTTTTTAGGTTGGAACTGCTGAGGTCGATGGGCACGCCGCCTTCGACGAAGGCCATTTCGATCGCGAGCTCATTGCCCGTGCGCTCGAGATAGTCACCCAGCAGACCGTTGACCACGCCGAGCGCATCGTCGAGTGTTCCCATGCTGGTGAGACTCTAGCGGATCAATCGCATGGGGGCACTCAAACGCAGCGTTTTTCACCGCCAGGTTGATGTATGTCGCGCAGTCATTACTGAATGCACGCCATGCCCGCGGGAGTGCAGATGCCCATCAAAGAATTGCAGCAAACCAAGCCTTCACCGCAGGTCTTGAAACCGCATTTAACCCTGGTGGTGTCGTTGACGAAGTGCTCCGTGAGCGTTCCGTCGTTCTTGGTGAGCGTGAGCTTGGTCACGTGGCTCTTTGACGAAATTTTGTAGTCGCCGAGGATCTTTGCAAACTTGGCGTCTGGACGATCGAACGAGGCGAGGGTCAACTTGCTCCCGGTCACCTTGTACACGCCGACGACATCCTCGCTCGAGGGGCATGGCGTGGTGATGCAACGGATGTCGGTGTCGATCGTGGCGTCAAAGCGATAACCGGTGAGGCCGTTTCCGATCGTGCTTGCCGCCATCTTTGAAAATGTAATCGAGTAGATTCGGCCGTCGGTGCCCGTCCAGGTTCCCTTGATGTTCGATGCGGTAAGTGCTGCATCATCGGAATCAGACGAAACGTCTTCGATGTCCGCTGATTGACCACTGCAGCCGGCTAACACACCCGCTGTCATCAATGTTGCCCCAACCAAAAACTTCAACAGCTTCATAGAAATATCCCTTCTTTTGGAGGTGGGTCTATAGCGCCCTATTGCTCACATGCAACCCTGCGTCACGGAAAATTGAAAAACGCATCCAGGTGCCGTTGTGGGCGAGGTATTTACAGGCATGAGCTCAGTGTCGGTGTACGGAGCGCCTGGACGGCGTGTAGTGATGTCGCAATTTGGCGAGACGCCGCTCGACGCGATCGAGCAGTACCTCTCCATTGAAGAGCAGCTGCCTCCAGATCCCGCATGCCTCTTGCCAACCGACGTCGTCATCGCTGTGAAGAGCGCGTCAGTCGGGTGGGTCGATCTGCTCATGACCAGCGGTCAGTACCAGCACATGGCCTCGCCTCCCCACACACCGGGGCTTGAGTCTTCCGGCGTCGTCCAGTGGGTCGGATCTTCCGTGGATTCAAGTCGCGTTCGCGTTGGCGACCACGTGATCGCCGACGGCTTTCTCACAGGCCCCAGATCCATTGGCGCGTATCAAAAGTATGGGGGATTCGCTTCGTACGTGGTTGCCCCTGCAGAGGCCGTGAGGCCCTTACCCAAGAATTTCAACTTTGATCAGGGCTGCAACTATTTGGGAAACTACGAAACCGCGTACCACTGCCTCATCGCATGCGGTGGACTTCGAAAAGGCGAAACGGTTCTCATTCACGGTGCATCAGGCTCGACGGGGCTTGCCGCCGTGCACCTCGCCAAGATCGTAGGCGCGACCGTGATTGCGACAGGCCGCTCGAACGAGAAGCTCGCGGAGGTCAAGACGCAAGGTGCAAACCACGTGGTTTGCATTGCAGACGAAGCTTCGGGACAAATTCGACGGTTTCGCGATGACATCAAATCGCTGACAGGCGGGAAAGGTGTCGATGTTGTGTACGACGGTGTTGGTGGTCCCATCTCTGTAGAGAGTATGCACTGCGTGACTTTCGGCGCCCGATTCCTGATCGTTGGCTGGGCTTCGACGCCGTTTGTCGCCAAGGGGAAGGGTGAGCGCGGTGCTCCGAATGCCAACATGATCCCGACGAACCTCATCATGATGAAGGGGCTTTCCGTACTCGGTTGTCCGACCGTGATCTCGACGCATCACAACCCACAAATCCGGCAAGAGCGCCTCGCGAAATTGTCTGCTTGGGTCGACGAAGGAA
>JAHFDX010000081.1 GCA_023248785.1 Myxococcales bacterium | reverse complement strand
TAAAGTGATGGGCCTCGCCGCATTTGGCGCTCCACGTTTCGTCGAAGTGATGAAGGCTCTGCTTTCCTACGACCGGGCACGCGGCATTCGGTTGCGTCTCGATTTTTTCGACCACTGCACCGTCGACATGTCCGACGCATCGGGCGTCACCATTCCGCGCTTGTTCTCCCCGAAGCTCGAAACACTACTCGGCCCGAGCCGAACGCGCGGGGAGCCCATCGACGATCGCATCCGCGACATTGCCCACTCCATGCAAACGCAGTTCGAACGCGTGTACATCGATTATGTATCTGAGGCGTTACGAATGACAGGCGAACGCGACGCGACCGTTGCCGGGGGGTGTGCGCTCAACTCCGTCGCAAATGGTCTTCTCGTGTGCGAAGGCCACGTAAACCGCATGTACGTGCATCCCGCGGCTTCCGACGATGGAACAGCCGCAGGGGCCGCGTTATATGTGTTCCATCGGAATGCACGCCAGCGAACTCCCCCGCTGACGCACGCCTATCTCGGAACGAGCTTTCGCGACGCGCAAGTCGAAAACGCTGTTCTGATCGCGGGGTTTCCGTTTAAGAAGCTTGCGCGAACATCCCTGCTCGACGAAGCCGCCACCGCCCTCAGCCGAGGAAAGATTATCGGCTGGTTTCAGGGGCGTGAAGAATGGGGACCTCGAGCCCTCGGCAACCGAAGCATTCTTTGCCATCCTGGTTGGCCCAGCATCAAGGACGATTTGAACGCCCGCGTGAAAAATCGCGAGCTTTTTCGACCCTTCGCCCCGGTGTGCGCGCTTGCTGACGTCACCAAGTACTTCGAAGGCAACCACGAGGTTCCCTTTATGACCCACGTGTACAAGGTTCGTCCGTCGTACCGTGAGCAACTCTCCGCGGTGACCCATGTGGACGGAACAGCGCGCGTCCAAACCGTCGAGCGTGAACAGAACGAGCTTTTTTTCGATCTCTTGCGCACCTTCGAGCAAAAAGCCGGGCTCGGTGTGCTGCTCAACACTTCCTTCAACGAAAACGAACCGATCGTCCATTCGCCCGAAGAAGCGCTCGCGTGTTTCGGTCGCACGAAAATGGATCACTTGGCGATCGGCTCGTTTTTTCTGAGCAAATCATGAAGACCTTTGTCGCCTTGCTGGATCGGTTTCAAGTTGATGCGATCGTGCTTACTTACTCACCATGTCATCCCGAGCGCCCGTGCCTCAATCAAGAAGAGATTCGTAACGCTCGATATCATATTCCACGCGAGAGCGCGGTTCGGAACCCGCAGCAACGTCGCGATACCACTCTGCTGCCAATGTCACGGCTTGCCGCCATGACCAGCGAGGGGACCAGCTGAGCTTTGTCGTCGCCTTCGTCGAATCGAGTGCCACCACATTCGCTTCACCCAAAGCCGCGGGCTCAACGCACACCTTTATGCTCGCGCCGTACGCGAGCGAGAACAGAGAAGCAACGTCCTCTGCGGTCGCGCTCTCGGACGGTCCGAAGTTCCACGCGCCATCGACAGGTTCGGAAGCCAAGAGCCGAGCCCCGAGCTCCAGATATCCCGCAAGGGGTTCGAGCACATGTTGCCAGGGACGTTGCGCCTGTGGACAGCGGAACCGAAGCGGCTCGTCGTGCTCGATGGCGCGCACCACGTCGGGAATCAAACGATGGGCCGCCCAATCCCCTCCGCCAATAACATTGCCCGCTCGAACCGTAACCACATGCGCGGAGCCACCAGCCGAAAACAACGTGCGATACGCGTTGGTCACAAGTTCAGCGGCTGCCTTACTTGCACTGTACGGGTCCTCACCGCCAAGCGGAGCGTCTTCGGAAAAGGGTTGCCCATCTCGCTCGTTTCGGTAGCACTTGTCGCTGGTTACCACGACGAGGGCACATGGTCGCGCGCGACGCCTCACAGCTTCGAGCAGGTTCCACGTTCCAGCAACGTTGGTTTGAAATGTATCTAGTGGAGTTATGTATCCTTCGCGAACTAGAGGTTGAGCCGCGAGGTGAAAGATCAAATCGGGCGCAATGCGATCAAGTTCAGCCGACAAGACCTCCCCATCGCGCACGTCCGCCATCGTCGACGTCGCGCACAGCTCGCTGAGGCTGGCGCAGTCGAAGAGGTTAGGCACTTTGTCAGGTCGCAGTGCATAGCCGTGAACCTCAGCGCCCAACCGTCGAAGCCAAGTCAATAGCCAGCCGCCCTTAAATCCAGTGTGCCCGGTAACGAGAATCCGCGCATTTTCGTATGAACACGCCCATGCTGGCTTAGTCATCGTTTGGGGCCCTCTGAGTCAACGATATCCCTAAAAAAGACCACAAAAGTTCGAAAATACGGACATTGCACTACACTGTCGTTCCCAAGTCCGGGGACAGCTCCGGGCCTCGCATGAACATCTGCATCCTGGGCGGCAACGGAGTATGAACCAGCCCTACGCGCTACCCCAGAGTTCGCCTCGTGCGGGCCCCGTGGTATCGGCAACCCCCTGAGCACTTTGATGTCGAAACAACCTGCTCTTACTCATCCGAAGGCACCGTTGGAACCGTCCGCAAACGACGGCGCGCCCGCGCTCGCGACGGCCAGCCAAATCGGTCGCATGCTGCTCAAGCATTGGCCGATTCTCGTCGCCTCCTCCGTGCTCTTTACGGGCGCAAGCTTGCTCTATGCCAAGTCGCAACCACGGGTGTTCCAGGCGCAAACCATGCTCGAGATCAACCCACGGCCCATGCAGCCTTTGGGCGAGAAAACGCAGGGGGTTCTTGACCTTGGCGCGGGCCTTTCGTGGGACAACCGTGACTATTACGAGACGCAATACAAGATCATCACATCCGATCGAGTGCTCGGTGCCGTCATTCGCAATCCGAGTGAACACTTGAATCTCGCTGCGAGGGCCGATTTTGTAGGTGCCGTTCCACCGCAGATCGACCCAGTGGAACAAGCCACCTCCGTCCTTCGACAGCGCGTTGTGGTTGAGCCCGTCAAGTACAGTCGGCTCGTTCTCATAAAAGTGGAGGACACAAACGCCGAGCGCGCGAAGTATATCTCTGATGCGATCGCCGATGCATACCGCGAGAAGAACCTTGAAGGTGCGAAGGAAGCGTCGTCGCAAGCGTTCGATTGGCTAAAGGGGCAGGTCGGCACCGTTCATTCGGAGCTCGAGCGAAGCGAAAACGCTCTTCATGATTTCAAGCAGCGTCACGAGCTGCCGAGTACGTCGATCAACGAGGCGTCAAACATGGTGCGCCTCGAAATGCAAAATCACACCGAGACGCTCTCCCGCGTGCAGTCCCGCAAGGAGGAGATTCAGTCACGCCTTCGCGGTCTGTCCAAAGTGTCCGACAACGAACCCGATGAGCTTCCGGCCTCGGAACTGCTCAACAACATCTATCTGCAGAAATTGCGCGCGGACTACCAATCGTCGAAGAAGAAATATCAAGACCTCGTCGATCGTGGAAAAGGCGAAAAACACGACGACGTAAAAGCGGCGAAGGGCGAGTACACCGACGCACGAAAAGCTCTCCTCATCGAGGTCCGAAACATCAAAGGTTCCGTCGAACAAGATCTCGCGAACGTGCAGAAGCAAGAATCTGGTGAGTCCGGGCTTTTGTCGGGAGCGCGGAAACGTGCCGTCGATCTCACGATGAAGGAGATCGAATACAGAAGGCTCGATCGCGCGCGCGAGCAGAACGAAAAACTCTACGCATTTTTGTTGGAGCGCCTCAAGGAGGCAGACCTCGCGAAGATGATGCGAGTCAACAACGTCGAAGTCATCGATTACGCCACCGTCCCCCGCGTAGCCATTCGCCCGCGTGTATCTCTTTCGGTGCTTCTGGGTCTTTTTGTTGGCCTCGCAATGGGGGCGCTTCTCGCGTGGCTGCGTGAACAGTTGGATCGCTCACTCAAGACACCCGACGAGCTCGAGCAAATTCTTGGCGTCACCTTCCTCGGACTACTCCCGCACTACGACCGCGACGAGGATCAGAAACAGAGGAAAGGGCAGCCACGACGACGCGCTCCTCTCACGGCACCGCCGGAGCTCATCGTGCACGAGAGGCCGCGAAGTGGCGTGGCTGAAGCCGCACGTACGGTGCGCACGAACCTGCTCTTCATGAACCCGGACAAGCCGTATCAAGTGATGCTCGTGTCGAGCGCGGCACCATCCGAGGGCAAGACGACCATCGCGTGCAGCTTGGCAATTGCGCTCGCGCAAAGCGGACAGCGTGTGTGCATTATCGATTGCGACCTGAGGCGTCCGCGCATCCACCGCATCTTCGGAAGGCAAGGCGACGCAGGCGTCACAAACGTTATTGTCGGTGATGCCGCGCTCGACGAGGTTGCACGACCCACCATCATTGACAACCTCTGGTCAATTCCAGCGGGCCCCATCCCGCCAAACCCTGCCGATTTGTTGCACTCAGAACGCTTCCGCAAATTCCTTCAAGACCTTCGTTCGCGCTTCGATCGCGTCGTCATCGACAGCCCACCGCTCGTTGCGGTGACAGATGCCGCCATCATTTCGCAACAGGTAGACGGCTGCATCTTCGTCATCCGTGCGTTCAAGACCGACAAGCACGTTGCGCGTCAAGGCGTTCGCTCACTTCGCGACGTCGGCGCTCCACTCGCTGGTGCCGTGCTCAACGCGGTGAGCTTCGGTCGCCACGAGTACAGCCACTACTACCACTATTACGCCTACCGCAAGGAAGGCTACGAGTCCGTCGAGCAGGGCGACGACGCGAGCGAGGGCGAACAGAACGCCGCAACGACGCATTGAACTTTACCTAAGTGACGTGCACGTCGCAGAACACCCGTCGCCGCTTACGGTATTCCCATCGTCGCAGACTTCGCCACCATCGAGCACGCCGTCGCCACAGCGAGGAACGGTGCAGCTGGTTCGGCAACTCGACCGCTTGTCGAACGCCTCAATCGTGATGGGTTCAGTCATCACAAGTCGGATGCGTTGCAAGTCGTCCTTCACCCAGCCCCACGTGGTAATGCCACTCGTAAAGCGCGGAGTCACCGTAACTTTCCACGTCCCAGGAAATGGAAGGCCTCCAAGAACGCCACCGTCACTGTTACCATTGAAGTTCCATCTCCCGCTCGCGGTGCTTGTGCCGGACGCGAAGAACTCCGTCGGATCATCATCCGCAAGATCAATTTGAAATCCGCTCGGCAAGCCGGCAATGTCCATCTCAACAGTGGATGGTGGTTGCACCTGACGTGTCGAATCTCGATCGATGCCGTGAGTCAGAATGAGGCTCAATCGACCTGTTCCAGAGTCGGCGTAGAGGTAAATCCTGCTCTCGCCCACAAGCTCAAGACCCGTGTGCGAACTTGCGGACGAGTAGTCATAGAACGTGGCTGAATCCTTGGGCCTTACAATGGGATTCGTACCGATGTGCGTGCCGGACGGTTGCGAAATCAAGAACGCCGGTTGCTCGCCGTTCTTGGTACCAAGATCACACTGCTCGCTTCCCGCAACTTTGCCGTCACCACACACGGGCCTTTTGCAATTGTTGTCGCAATCATCGAGGTCGTTGGTATTGCCGTCGTCGCACTCCTCGTGCCCCTTCCACACAAATCCATCGCCGCAACGGGCGGCTTTGCATCCAGCAACGCAATCATTGGTGTCGAGCGCATCGCCGTCATCGCAATCTTCAACGCCTGCGCGCATAAATCCGTCGCCGCAAAACGCCAGCACACATGGCGAAAGGCAGGCATCGGTATCGCTGCTATTGCCGTCGTCACACGTCTCCGGAGGTTGCACAATGCCATCACCGCACGTCGACGGCCCGCAATTGTTTTTGCATCCGTCGTTGTCAATGAGGTTCCCGTCGTCACATGTTTCAAGGCCGACGTGGACGTAACCATCACCACACCGAGCCCTTATGCACGTCGCCGTGCATGAATCCGATGAATCGCGATTTCCGTCGTCACACGTTTCATTCTCATCAACAACGCTATTGCCGCAAAGTGGGGCAAGCGGAGTCGTTTCGAGCGGAGTGCGAGCGCCGCAAGCCACAATGATGAAGACGAGAACAACAGAAGTACCGGACGCGAATCGCGCGCTCATTCATTCAGGGTATCCCGTGGATGCCGCGTCGCAAGAAACGCTCGTCGCATTTTCCGTACGCGACGCGGTGGACGCGAAGAAGTCCCCTCCGAAAAACGTGCATCCTCGCGTCCATTTGTGCCTTGCTCCGGTGTCCCTGATCAATTGCCAGAGTGGCTCCTTGGCCTGCGATTTCGCCTAGTCATAGTCACTTCATGCCGCACCCAATCACGGTCGTCGACGCATTCACGGCCCAACCCTTTTCGGGCAACCCCGCCGCCGTGTGCATCCTCACGGCGAAGGCCCCCGAGTCGTGGATGCGCGACCTTGCGCGTGAAATGAACCTCTCCGAGACCGCGTTCGTTCGGCGCGATGACGACGGATGGGGCCTGCGATGGTTCACGCCCACCATCGAAGTTGATCTTTGCGGGCACGGTACGTTGGCGAGCGCACATGTGTTGTGGGAATCCGGGCAGGTTCCTTCGAGTGACGAGATCCGTTTCTTCACACGAAGCGGTCTGCTCACGGCCCGCCTGGTAGATGGGGCCATCGAACTCAACTTCCCGGCATGCAAGATTCGCGACGCAGTGCCACCGGAAGGCCTTTTTTCGGCTCTCGGATGCGACGGCGAATGCCTCGGCGAACACGCACGGAAGTATGTGATCGAGCTCGATTCAGAGCTTACGGTGCGAGCGCTCGATCCGAATCACGAAGCGCTCCGCAGGGTCGACGCGCGCAGCATCTGCGTGACGGCAAGAAGTGAGTCCGAGAGTTACGATTTCGTATCGCGTTACTTTGCTCCCGCAGCGGGTATCAAAGAAGACCCCGTCACTGGCTCCGCCCATTGCATGCTCGGGCCACATTGGTCATCACGTTTGGGCAAGCGCGATCTCATCGGATACCAGGCATCTGCCCGCGGAGGGGTCGTCCGGGTCGGAATGGATGGCGAACGCGTGCGCCTGGGTGGACACGCGGTCACTGTGCTGCAGGGGCACGTGCGGGGGGCTGAGGCGGGCTCAACGCGGTAACGGCACTTCCGGGCCCTAGCCGTTCAACGGCTGCGTTGACGCACGGACGAGGCTCCGATATAGCCTTGGGCGGTACATGTGAGCAGGGTCTGCCATTGGGGCAGCTACTTCACACGATGGAGTTCACGGGCTCGAGGCTTTGGTTAGCGACCGCAATCCGGTCGCGCCACACGGATGGTCCAGGTCGCGCATGGTCGCGGGCATGAGGGCAGACGGGCAACGCGGGCCAAGGAAAGAAGACGATGACGTTTACGGAAGCTGCCGCGGAAGTGCTGCGCATTGCGGGCAAAGCTCTGCACTACAAAGAAATTACTGAATTTGCGATTGAGAAGAACCTCCTTAGCCACGTAGGCAAGAGCCCTGAAGTTACAATGGGCGCTCGCCTGGCTGCGCTCATTAAAAAGGACGACAAGGCGAACCCCATCGTTCGCGTGAAGCCAGGGATCTTTGCCCTTCGCGAATGGGAACCGGGCGCCACGCGCTCCTCTGACAATGGGCACGACGACGGTGACGACAGCAGCGTCGAAGTGAACGCGCTCGAAGTCGAGGCGGCCACGCGCGTAAAAATAGACGCGGACGACGAACCCATTTTGGCGCCTGCCCGAAACACGCGCCGGCGCTCGACGAGCGTGGACGACGATGCCCCAAGCGCATTGACAGGTGAGGACACGTTGCGCGCGGAGATTGCCGCAAGCGGCGCAGCGTTGTTTGACGACGAAGACGACGACGATCAGCCCATCCTGGCACCACAGGGTCAATCGTCATCGCCATCGATTGAGCCGTCGGAAGGCGGTAGGCGCCGTCGACGGCGAAGGCGGCGAGGTCGAGGCAGCAATGGTGAGTTCGAACGCGGCTCCGGTCCACGTCTCGACGTCGCCACCTTGGCTCCACCTTCGATGGGTGGAGAGGACGGTGGGCAGGACGCCAATCGCGACCCGCTTGCACCGATGCCGCGTCCGATGATTCGGGATCGGCATCAAATCATGGCCGGCGGCGCACCCACCGGAATCGAGATTCCATTAGGTGAAGGCGACGAGCTTGCGGGCAAAGAACTCTCCGATGCGATGACGATCGTATTGAGCGCCTACGATCGCCAGGCCGGCGCAGTTCCCTTTCGAACCGTCGCAGAAGCGTTGCTCCGTCGCGGTCGTTTGTCGGGCGATCCCGCGGTTGCGAGCGTGCAAGTCGCGGCGTCCGCGCGTGCAGATAACATGCGCCGTCTTGCGAATGGGCAGCGCATCCGTTTTCGCTTTGGGAGTGGCAACCGAGTCGCCCTAACCGATTGGCTCTTGAACGGCGACCTCGTCCGCGCGGAGACCGAGGCCCTTGCGGCCGTGGAACGATTCCGCGATCAATCGCGACGGCTCTTTTTGCGACGCGTTCAAGAACTCCCTGGCCACGCATTCGTGGAACTCGCGCTTGTTGCCTTGGAACGCATTGGCGTCAGCGGATTGAAAACCGTAAGGCGTCCGGGCGGAGGAGGAGGCGAAGCGCATTTTCAAGGGCTTCATAGGGCTGGAGGCGAGGATGTCCGCGTAGGCATCGTCGTCCGCAAAGACGGGCGCGAAGTCGGGCGCGAGCGCGTAAGCGACCTGCGCGGCGCACTTCACCACTACGGACCGGCGCATGCGGGCTGGATCGTTACGACCGGCCAAGTATTGTCCGGTGCGCGCGAAGAAGCAGCGGCTCCAACCGCACCGCCTATCGCGCTTTACGATGGGCTTTCGTTCTGCCGATTGCTCGAAGAGCACAACATCGGAGTGGTCAAGACGCTGCTGACGATCGGCGTTCCCGATCTCGAACTGTTCGATAGCTTGCGAGGGAATTGAAGGATGTACGGTGCGGTGATGGTGGCTACTGCCATTGCAGGGTTCTTTGCAGTTTGGTTTGCATCACGCAATGCAACCACGTTGTTTGTCGCGCAGGTCATCGACGGCGAACTCATTGTCCAAAAGGGCAACATCGCACCACGCGCGATCTCTCACATGCGGGATGTTGTCGCGCGTGTCCCTCGAGCCACGATTCGCATCGTTCGCGAACAGGGACGCGCTCGCCTTACGGCATCCGGCAAGGTGGGCGCAACCGAACTTCAGCAACTGCGCAACGTCGTTGGCAGCATGCCTCTCGCTCAGCTCGTCCGTTTTACCGAAAGAGGTCCTTCACCTTCACCAATGCCGGGTAAACGCCGTCGAAAGGCGTGACGACCATCGGGAAATGATGGAAGATCGCCCTTCGCGATGTTTCCTCTTCTTTCGCTCCTCGCAACCCTGACCACCGCAGATGCACTCCCGACGCCGAAGGTGCGCCTTACGGTTTCACCCGGAAAAGACGCGGTGTGGATCGTCGATATTGCGAACGAAGGTACCACGTCCACGCGCATCCGAGCGGATGCCTGGTTGCTCGTTCTTGACGTCAAAGAGCCAACGCCTACGGATCCAAGAAAGGCTCGGTTTTTTCGCCCTAAGAACGTTCGTTTCCAACTTCCGAGTTCCTTTCGGAACGAGGCCGATGGGTCGCGATGGATTGAGCTTCCCCCGGGCGGTCGCTATTCGGAAATCATCCCCCTCGATCTCGTGTGCTTTGGTTCAAAGGAACGCGGCGCGCTGGTGAAGGGTGCCAAAATTACGCCTCACCTTGGCTGGCCAGCCGAGCTCGGGAAAAAATCGCCAAAGAGAGAGCACGCTCCGTTCGTATTTGAAACTGGCGATCGCGGCCTTCGCACGATTGATGGAGAATCCTTCGAACTGCAAGAAACCCCTGAGGCAGCGACCGAAGTTCATCCAGACGATCCGCTTGAACTTACGATCCGCTCGCGAGTCGATGTGCAACGCGCGTTCGAGGCTCCCCTCACCATTTCGCTCAAGAACCGAACGAAGAATTCCATTCGCGCGCGCATCAAGCCCGAGGCACTGCGCCTTTACATAACGAACCCAAATGGTGTCGAGCACACGTGCGACTTGCGCCCACCGAACACCGAACCGTTGCGCGACTTCTATGTTTCGCTGCGAGCCGGTGGAGCCTCAACGATGAGCGCCCTGCTCTCGGAGCTGTGTGACCGTAGTGTGCTCGAACGAAAAGGGCTCTATCGCGTGCGCGCATCATTCGACACGACGCCGTGGGCCGACGTGAACGAAGAGCGCAACGCGTTCACGGGTGTCATAAAAAGCAACAATAGAAGTTACATTCGTATCCGCGTGGGCGACAAATCGTGGGTCCGGCCGCCTCCCACGCTCGCCAAGTGATGAAAAATGCCGGGC
>JAHFDX010000687.1 GCA_023248785.1 Myxococcales bacterium | reverse complement strand
AAGCGAGGTCCTGGTTGATGACAAAAATGTTTCATGCAAGTGCGGTGATCCGTGGCGATGCTCCCGCGTTGCGCGATGCAGCGGTTGTCATCGATGAGATGGGCGGCGTGATCGACGTGGGGCCGGCTTCCGAATTGACCTCGCGGCATGCGAGCGCCACCCTCGAGCGACTGCGCGGGGTTGTATTTCCTGGCCTCGTTAACGCGCACACGCACGTCGAGCTCTCCGCGTTGCGCGGTCGCGTACCGGGAGGCTCTGGGTTCGTTGCATGGGTGGAGCACATGCTTTCTGTCCGCGCCGATGTGCAGCCCGAGAGTGACGAGCTTGCGATTTCTCAGGCCGTTTCGGAGCTCTGGGATTTCGGCACTGCACTCGTCGGTGATGTGAGCAACTCGCTTGCGTCGCTTGCTCCTCTCGGCCGAAAGGGTTTGTCCGGTTGGGTGTTTCACGAAGGGTTTGGTGTGGGGAGAAGTGCCGCGCTGGCTCGTGCTTCCGAATTGGAAGGGGAAACGCGGCGTTCAGATCACGGGATGCGTGTTGCACCAACGGTGCATGCGCTCTATTCGACACATCGCGACGGGATTGCGGCGCTCGCTCAGATGGCGCGCAAGCAGAACGCCAAAATGTCACTTCATCTTGCCGAGCACGCTGCGGAAAGGCGTGCACTCGAGACGGCCGAAGGTCCGGTCGCATCCTGGATCGTTCGTTTTTCCGGAGGCGACACGCTCGACTGGCCACGCAAAGGACCGATTGAATACGCTGACGAGCTCGGTCTGTTGCACCCCGACGTTCTGCTCGTTCACATGACCGACGCACAACCACGCGAACTGGATCGTGTGATCGACCGCAAATCTCCCATAGTCCTTTGCCCGCGTTCCAACCTCTTCATCGAGGTGCGCCTTCCACCCGTTCTGAAGATGCTTGAGCTTGGGATCGAACCTGCGCTCGGAACCGATTCGCTCGCTTCGAATGTGTCGCTCGATGTGCTCGCCGAAGCGCGGGCGCTTGCCGATCGATTCCCGTCACTACCTCCATCGCGCTGGCTCCGTATGGCCACGTGGAACGGAGCCCAAGCCCTCGGCTTTTCGAACTATGGACGGATCGCGAAAGGGTGTGCACCGGGCCTCGTATTTTTGGAAGGAGATCTCGACGGCGTAGAACCTGAACGCTTCGTTCTGAACCATGTGAAGTCAAAGCGGCAATGGCTCGTTCCGCCTAGGTCCGCGGTCCATACGGTGTCATGATGCTTGCGCGATTCCGTACGTACGGTTCACTCGTTGCTTTTTCGCACACGATTTTTGCGATGCCGTTTGCTGCAAGCGCGTTGGTACTCGCCGCGCGCGTCCCGCATGTGCCTCTTACGTGGAGGCGTGTGGTCGCCATGCTTGGTTGCATGGTGAGCGCGCGCACCAGCGCAATGGCATTCAATCGCCTCGTCGATCGAGAAATCGACGCGCGAAATCCGCGCACGATGAGTCGGGAAATTCCCTCGGGCCGCGTATCGCCGCGCGAAGCGGCAGCGCTTGCGGTTCTAAGTGCACTGGTTTTTGTAGTCCTGGCCGCAACGCTTGGATCGTGGCCAGCGCGACTTGCGCCCCTCGTGGTTCTTGTATTGCTTGGTTATTCGTACGCGAAGCGATTCACGTGGGCCTCGCATGTGTGGCTAGGTGTCGCGCTCGCGCTTGCGCCAGGAGGGGCGTGGATCGCCATGGGGGCGCGTCCGTCTTTCGGGATTCTGGCACTCATGATGGCCGTGGGTACCTGGTTATTCGGCTTCGACATTCTCTACGCACTTCAGGACATCACCTTTGACCAAGCCCATCGCCTTCGATCCATTCCGGCACGATTCGGTGTTCGCCTTGCGTTGCGCGCCAGCCTTTGGGCGCATTTTTTAACGACCGGAGCGCTCGCGTTGACGGGCATCTTTCTCAAATGCGGAGCGCTGTATTACGCGGGCGTTGGCGCGGTCGCTGCGTTGCTTGCATGCGAGCACGATCTTGTTCGGCGGTACGGCCTTGCGCGAATAAACAAGGCGTTCTTCGACGTGAATGCGTGGATCAGTATTGGTTTTTTCGCCGTCACCGCGCTTGATGCATTCATCCGATAGTCAGCGAAACGCATTTGTAACAACATCGTCGTCGACTTTCCGCCCATGCTTGCTAGTACCTCGATCGTCTGGAGGCATCATGTCCGCTTTGAATGCTCGTTCGAAGATTGCGCTTTTCGGAGTAGTTGCGATGGCTTGCCTCGGCGCGTTCGCTAGTTGCGCAACGGTGAACCGAGAGGAGCGAAACGAGCGAAACGAGAATGTGGGGTCGACGTCATCGGCTCTTTCGGTGACCGTGCGTATCGAACGCGTATACGGATCGGGCGGCAATGGAGGCGCAACGTACAATCAGGACTATGTCGTGCTTCGCAACGTCTCGGCGTCGTCGGTGAATCTTACGGGCTATTCGATTCAGTACACCTCGGCGACGGGCAACTCGTGGAGCAAGCTAAACTTGACGGGCACGATTGCGGCGAACGGGTACTTCTTGGTTGGCCTTGCCGACGGGACGAACGGCGTTGCGCTTCCAACGCCCGACCAATCGGCACCGAACAGCATCAACTTGAGCAGCTCCGCGGGCAAGGTTGCGTTCCTCTCCAC
>JAHFDX010000686.1 GCA_023248785.1 Myxococcales bacterium | reverse complement strand
TATGTCATCGACGAAATGATCGCACCGGTGATGTTCGACATTGGCGAACGCTGGGCGTCAGGGACCATGTCTCCCGTTCAGGAGCACGTCGCGTCGAATGCAATCATCGAGACGATCGCGCGCGTGCGACCCCTTGTCGAAAGGTCGACTCGCAGCGACCTTGGGCTTGCGCTTTGCAGTTGCTTGGGTAGCGAGCAACACGACATCGGCGCGCGCGTTGCGGCTCTCGTGCTCGCAAGCGAAGGATTTCGAACCACGATGCTCGGCGCCAATGTCCCTGCTGCGGACTTGGCACTCATGATCGCCGATCAAAGGCCCACCATCGTTGCGGTAAGCGCCTCAGCCAATGCCAACAGCGAACGATTGCTGGAAGACTTGAATCAAATCGCACGGGCCGCCACCACGGCCGGAAACATCCGTATTTTAGCGGGCGGAGCAGGCTTCCGGAAGCTCGACCATGTGCCGAACGTGGTCACTCGATTTGAAAAACTTCAAGAATTCTGGCAACTTCTGCAATCGGCTTCGCAGGGCCCAGCAGAAACGCACGATTGACGCTGGAGCAATTTCGGGCGAGGCGCCTTTACTTTCATCAATTCGCCCTCACCCTATCGCAAGGGTCATGTGGCCCCCTTCAATGAGCTCAGCCATACAGATTTAGGAGTCGAGATGCACGTCCCCCAACGGGTGATCCGGCCTCAATTAGAATGGGTCGCCACATCGAACGTACCTACGCGCCACGGACTGTTTTCAATGAATGTCTTTCGCGCGTCGTCGGCACACGACGCTGCCCACATCTCCAGCGAAACGTCAGGTGTTGAGCTCGCGGTGGAACACATCGCCATGGTCTACGGTGACCTGCGCGACAAGATTGCCGTCCCCGTGCGTGTGCACTCAGAGTGCATCACGAGCGAAGTCTTCAGTTCGTTGAAGTGCGACTGCAAAGAGCAACTCGACAACGCCCTCGCAACTATCGTCCGGCTAGCCGGCGGAATGGTCATCTATCTCCGCCAAGAAGGCCGCGGTATTGGTCTCGGCAACAAGATTCGCGCATACGCCCTGCAAGAGCAGGGGCACGACACGGTCGACGCCAATCGCATGCTCGGCTTGCCCGACGACGCGCGAAGGTACGAAATCGCGCGGGACATGCTTCGTTACTTCGGCGTGCGGAGCATTCGACTCATGACGAACAATCCAGAAAAAATCTCCGCGCTCGAAAACTTGGGTGTTGAGGTGACCGGACGGATCCCGCTCGTGGTGAGCGCAAATGTACATTCGCGCGCGTATCTCGAAACGAAGCGCTCGCGTATGGCCCATGAGCTGCCGCAGTTAATCGAACATCAGCCAGACTGAGCCACTATCCTCCTGCCATGCGTTGGGCGACGCCTTTCGTATTGTTGCTGTTTGTGAGCACCACTGCGCGTGCCACAGAGCCGCTTGGTCTCAACATGCGCATGGCAAGGCCCGTGCTCGATCCCGCCGCTGGCCTCGCGCTTGAGCCCGTCGCAACGGCCGAACCCAATGCACTCTCTCTTTCGCTTTCTTCGACCCTTTCCGTTGATGCGTACCGATTGCGCATCGACGCGGTCTACGCGAGTCGTCTTTCGAGTTCTGCCGGATGGACCGATCTCATAGCCACATACAGCATCGGTCATCGGTTCGTTCTGGGCGCGCACACGCCTTTGACCGCTGTATCGGGTGGCGATCTCCTGGCCCAGGGCTTTTTTTCGTCACCTCCGTCGATCAGTTTTGGCGATCCGCGAATGAGTGCGAAAGTAACTCTGATCGACAATCGAAAGGGCCCAGCAACCGTGGGCTTTGGCATGGCGCTGCGAGCCACAACGAGCATTCCAATTGGGTACAAGGCGAATTTCTCGAGCGATCGAGGTTTTTCAGCGGATGCGTTGCTGCTTGCCGAATACGCCTACCTCATCGGAAGTCTCCAAGGGTCACTTGGTTATCGTTACCGAAGTGCACCCCAAGCAATTCCCGATGTACCAAGCGGTGGTCTACACATTGGGGATGAAACGCTTGGTACATTCGGCTTACTTCTAAAACCGCGCGTCCTCTTACCGCAATTCGATCCGAACGATCGCCATCGTCTGGAGCTTGGTGTGCTGTTTACGCTGCCAATTTTTCCGACGGCGTTGGGAGATTCCGGCGCCAGTCGTCTTGTTCGATTCGGAGCTGTGTTTGGTGACCGGTTTACCCTGAGCGAACATGTAACAATAAGTGGTGGAATTCAACTCTCGCTCACCCATTCGTTTGGTGATCCGTTATTTTCGGCCACGCTCGGCCTCTCGTATTTCCCGCAGGAGCGGGATCGCGATCAAGACGGAATTCCCGACTCGAAAGACGAGTGTCCAACATTGCCCGAGGATCGCGACGGCATCCAAGACAACGACGGCTGTCCTGAGGACGACGCAGACGAGGACGGAATTCCTGACGCCGAAGATGCTTGTCCCCTCAAGCCTGGCGAGGAATCTCCGGATCGTCGCAAAAATGGGTGCCCACCCGATGAAAACCCTCCGACGCACTAGAGTGTGTCCGCTACTCTGCGAGCCTCATGCGAATGATTGCGGCAAGTGTTGCGATTGCGCTGCTCGGTGCATCTGCATCGGCCGACATCGCTTTTGCCCCCCCCTCTAAA
>JAHFDX010000080.1:7532-10337 GCA_023248785.1 Myxococcales bacterium | reverse complement strand
AATCATCGTGCCGCAGGTGAGGAAGAAGACGCTCTTCAATCCGTTTGGTAGATACGCGCAAGGCGGCCGCGATCCTTGGCCTTGAGCTTGGCGCGGTGGCGTTTGCTGCGATTTCGGTCCGTCTTGCGGGTCTTCTTCGAGAGCATGAGAAACATGGGTCGCTCCGTATTTTTCGGCTTCCAGGGAACGAGCGTGTGTAGTCGGAATGCGGGGAGGGTGCAACTGCTGACCGCATCACTCTTTGCACGCCGGCGCACCGCTCGATAGAGTCAATGAAGTTCACGCCATGCGGGTTCGCCTCATTCACGAGTTTCGGTTCGAAGCTGCGCACCGATTGCCCAAGGTTGCGGACGGGCACAAGTGCGCGCGGCTTCATGGGCACTCCTTCAAGGTGGAGCTCACGGTGGCGGGGCCCGTCAATCCGGACACGGGATGGTTCGTCGATTTCGGTGACGTGTACGACGTCTGGAAGCCTGTTTGGGACGAACTCGATCATCACTACCTCAATGAGATTCCCGGTCTCGAGAATCCAACGAGCGAAGTTCTTGCGAAGTGGATTTGGGATCGTCTGAGACCTCGATTGTCGTCTCTGGTGCAAGTGACTTTGTTCGAAACGTGCGACGCACGGTGTGAATACATGGGGGACGCGTGAGCAAGGTCCTCGTTTGCCGTTGTGAAGACGTCACCCTTCACGATTTTGAAGACGCGATCGCGCGTGGCTACGTCGATATCGAATCGGTCAAACGATACACGGGCTTCGGGACGGGGTGGTGCCAGGGAAAAGGATGTGTCGCTCTTTGCGCGCGCCTTCTCGCCGAGCGCGGCGGCGATGTGACGATGCCGTTCACTTCAAGGCCTCCCTATCATCCCACAGCACTCGCCCACCTTGCGGGGCTTGCTGAGGTTTCCGAAGCGGACGAGGCTGCGGGGAAGGCTCCGCACTGAGGAGAGCCCTCACCCGAAATCGGCAGAGGGAGCGGACGGACCCCCTTGTCAACAAGTGCTGATACACTCGCCGACATGAATCGGCCCGCACTCAGTATTTTTGCGCAATCGCTTCTTTCAGGTCAGTCCGCCGTCATCACCGGTGGGGGCAGCGGGATTGGGGAGGGTATCGCAAAGGCCCTCGCAGCGCACGGTGCAAAGGTTGGCTTGATAGGTCGCACGCCCGAAAAACTTGCGCGTGTCGCATCCGAAATTGTGAAAAAAAATGGCCATGCGATCTATCGCGCCGTGGACGTCCGTGAGTACACAGATCTCGAGCGAGCCATCACAGCCATGGCGATCGAACTTGGGGGTGTCAACATTCTCATCAACAGCGCTGCCGGTAATTTTCTCGCGCCAGCGGCTTCGCTCAGCGCCAACGGCTTTCGCTCTGTGATCGACATTGACCTGTGCGGCACGTTCAACGCCTGTCGCGCGTCGTTTGCGCATCTTTCCAAGCGGGGCGGGTCAATTGTCAGCATCACAGCGACGCAAGCTTCGGTACCCACCCCCCTGCAATGCCATGCAGGTGCCGCAAAGGCAGGCATTGAGAAGCTCACGCGCGATCTCGCGCTCGAATGGGGAGGCATGGGCATTCGCGTGAACGCGGTGGCGCCGGGCCCCATCGACAACACCGAAGGCATGACCCGCCTTGCACCGGGCGGCGTTGAAATCGCGTTGAAGAAGAGAGTGCCTATCGGTCGCTATGGAACGATCGAAGAAGTGAGCGCGGCCGTGCTGTATCTCGTCTCGGCGGCAGGCACGTACATTACGGGAAGCACGCTTCTCATCGATGGAGGCACCTCACTCCTTGGTCCTGGCCCCTTTCTCGACATGATGCGCGGCGAACTCTAGGCGGGCGGACAGGAGTGATTTTTCGTTTCGCGTTTGTCCTCGCAGCGCTCCTCTGCATGACCTCCGTTGTCCATGCGAGGTCGCTCTCCAATGTGAAGGCGTCTGGAGAGCTCCTATGGGGAGGCGATATTCAAGGCGGCGAGCCGTATGCGTTTGAAGATCCCAACGATCGCTCGAAGCTCATTGGCTTCGAGGTCGAGATTGCGGGCGAGCTTGCACGTCGCCTGGGCGTGCAAGCGAAATTTTCGCAACACGACTGGTCCACGCTGACCGTTGCGCTCGATCGAGGTGACTTCGACATCATCTTGAATGGTCTCGAAGACATGCCAGAGCGTCGAGAAGCTCTCTTGTTATCCAAGCCGTACTTTGTGTACGGCCTTACGTTAGCCGTTCCGCGCAGCTCAACGCTCGATTGGGGCGGCACGGCGAACCATCGGGTGGGCACGCTGAATCAATCGATGGCGCATCGCCTTCTTGCTTCGACGCACCGTGAGCCCGTGCTCTACGAAGGACAGCAGGAGCCCTATCTCGATCTTGAGCAAGAGCGTGTGGACGCCGTGCTCCTCGATCACATCATTGCCGAACGCTACGGTTGCCACCGGCCAAAGTTGCGCTGTTTTACGGAAGATGTGGCGCGTGGGCACTACGTCATCGGGTTGCGCAAGAGCGATGCAACGCTGCAAGAGGCGATCGACATCGCGCTCGACACGATGCAAAAAGACGGCACGCTGCAGAACATCTTGCAGCGTTGGCGCATATGGGATGCAAGGCAGGAGTCGTTCGCGAGTGGCGGACCGCCGCCCCAACCATCTCAGCAGCCACGAAGGGCTCGATTTGGGGCTGCCGAGTGGACGTTGTTTGCAAAAGGTGCGGGCACGACGTTACTCATTTCGGTGGCCGCGTTTCTCATTGCAATGCCCTTTGGCTTGTTGCTTGCGCTTGCGCGCGTGTATGGAGGCGCCGCGT
>JAHFDX010000080.1:3317-7522 GCA_023248785.1 Myxococcales bacterium | reverse complement strand
GTGGCACGCCGGTCATTGTGCAACTGTACCTGCTCTATTTTGGCCTGGCCCCGCACATCAAGCTCGGCGCGATCACGGCCGCAGTGCTAGGTCTTGGTTTGAACTACGCGGCCTATGAAGCGGAGGTTCATCGCGGATCTCTCATGGCCGTCCCAAAGGGGCAAACGGAGGCCGCACTCTCGCTTGGACTCTCGCGACCCCAGGCGTTTTGGTACGTGCTTCTTCCTCAGTCGTTGCGAATCGCGCTTCCCGCAGTGACCAATGACTTCGTGGCGTTGCTCAAAGACTCGTCGCTCGTGAGTGTCATCACCGTTGTGGAACTCACCAAGAGAATGACGATCATGTCCGTTGAACTTGGCAGCTGGCTCGTACCGAGTCTCGTGTGCGCGGGCTTCTATTTTTTGATGAGCTATCCTTTGGCTCGGTGCGCTCGTCGTCTTGAGGTGAGGCTTGGTTCGATTTCATCAGGTTCACAAGCGCTACGGTGAACGGGCTGTCCTTTCTGGGATCGATGGCGACATGCCTGCCGGAAAGGTCACATGCCTCATCGGCACGTCTGGTTGCGGAAAGACGACGCTTCTTCGTTGCATGAACGGCCTAGAGCGCCTTGATTCAGGCACGATCACCTTCGGCGAGCTTTCTGTTTCTGCCGGCGTTTCAGAGCTCGAGCTCTCCCACGTGCGACGGCGCGTTGGAGTGGTATTTCAAGAGTTACATTTATTCCCGCACCTTTCGGTTCTCGATAACATCACGCTCGCACCTATCAAAGCGGGTGGCCAACGCCGAAAGGACGCCGAGGCGCGAGCACGCGAACTACTGGGTCTTGTGGGCCTTCTGGAGCGCGAAGGCGCGTACCAATCGGAACTTTCGGGTGGTCAAAAGCAGCGCGTTGCCATCGCAAGAGCCTTGGCACAGGGAGCCCACGTGCTTGTGCTCGACGAGCCGACGAGTGCGCTTGACCCGGCGGCGCGCAATGAACTCTCAGCCGTTCTGCGGCAGGTGGCGGGCGCGGGCGTCACGATGCTGATCGTGACACACGACATGCGGCTCGTGCGGGCGTCGGCGGACGAAATATGGATTCTGCACGAAGGGCAGATTGTCGAACGCGCGCGCGATTTTAACGGGTTGCGCCAGAGCGTGCGCCCAACGGCTGTGAAGATAGCGACGGAGTGGATCTAGCGTCCGAACCCGCGCAGGCCGAAAGCGCAAATACGACAAGTGCGATCCAGAGTGCGTCCGCCAGAACGAGGTGAAGCAGTTGGAGCCACGTGGGCGCAAGGAGTGCCACATTGAGAACGCCGCACAAAACCTGGGCAAGCAGGAGCGAAAGAACCAGCGTGGCTATCCTTTGAACGAATGGATCCTTCACCTTGCGACGAACGAAGAGCGTGCTCAGCAACGTGACAACCGCACCCGCGATGGCAATCAACGGATGAAGCGGGCGAAGCTTCAGGATGGTTGAGGCCGCCGGCGAGAGCTCTTGTTGTAGACCCGCGCGCAGCGAAGCAGCTGGATACAGCGTGTCGCCTAGCGCCGCGACTGCCCCCGTCGCTCCAACGAGCATGAACATGACGAATGCCGGTGCCAGTGCCAAAAGAGCAGGCCTATTCGCTTGGAAATCAGGCGCGGGTTTGTCATAGAGAGCCCACGTCGAAGCCGTGAGCACAGCAAGCAACAGAAGAGTGTTCGTGAGGTGCAGCGACATCGAGAGTGCACGCTTCATCGAGGCGTCATGTGCAACGAGCTCGAACAGCACGAGCCCCGCGCCGATAAGCGCTTCGGTGATCACGAGCACCGCAGACGCAAAGACCGCGCGACGCACGAAGCGGTCTTTCGTTGCGAGGAAACTGGCAACGCAGAGCCCCACGATGCAGAGAAATAGAATCCCGCTTGTCGCTCGATGCGAGAACTCGACCATCATCTTGACGCTTGGATTGAGCGGCACGATTTGGCCGTTGCACAGCGGCCAGTGACTTCCACAGCCCGCCCCCGAACCACTGGCCCTCACGTACGCGCCCCACACGATGACGAGGAGGGTGCCGAGCATGATGCCAAGGCTCGCACGCGCTAGGGGAGGGTGACGCACACGTTCTATGTAGCGAAGGGAGCGAAAGGAATCGAGTGTGTAGAACGAGGGTCACTTCTAAGATGATCCCCATGAGAACGGAAACACGTGTTCGCTTGGGCGCCGCGTTGGTATTTGCGACAACGGGCTGCTCATCGACGACCAGCGAGACATGCAAGGTCGGATGTCCGCCTGCATCTGGCGTTGATGCATCAGCCCCCGACGCAAGCGATGCGGCCGATACGGGGTCGAGTGGCACCAAGACGTTTCCCACCTCCAAGTTTCTCTTTGCCTTTCACGCGTGCGACCGCGCGACCACGGATTGTGGCAGCCCTCAGAATCACCGCGTGCATTTTGCATCTACCGACGACGGCGTTACATTTACGCGCCTCTCCGGCAAGGGAGTCGAGGGGTCGGTGCCCGACATTATCCGTCGCGATGATACGATCTATGCTTACACGCCTGGAATGGTGATGCGATGGGTCGATGGTTCGACCGAACCCGCGGCCGCAGGTCCAATCAAGGTAAACGGCCTTTCCGGTGGCTTTGTGGATCCTTCGCTCACGATCGATTCACAGGGGCGGCTCGTTCTCTTTGGAATGGGATCTGACGCAACGCCGGGCGATCCCGCGGGGTGCAAAGGCGCGACATCGTGCAGCAAGAGTTTCATTTCGGCGACGGAGGTGAGCGGCACAGATGGGGCGGAGTTCACCCTCGATCCGGGAGACCGGGTCACGCTCACGGTGGCGTCCAATGGAGCTGCGGGCACCTATCCTTCGGCGTCGGATCCCGACATCTTTTACGATGGCACGCGTTACATTTTGTACATCTCGCACGGCACCACGACGACTTCCTGGACGTCGAGCACGCTCTTGGGTTCGTACGCGCAGATCAAGCAACCGAACGGCGAACGCCTTACGCGCGCCGGTGGAATTGCGTGCGGGTACTACGACGCGGCGTCGAAGAAATATTGGACGTACGTACATATTCAGGAGAACGGAAAATCGGTCATCAAGCGCGCGGTGCACGATTCGATCGACACGGAGATCAATGCGTCGTCATTCACGACGGTGATGTCCGGAGCAAGCATTGGGCTTGGGGAATCGTTCAACGTGGAGAGCCCATCGATTGCGGTGAATGTGCCTTAAAGTCGACGCTCAAAGTTTCATTTTCAGCGTCGACCAATCAGGTCAACGACATATACGCAGTAGATAAGCCGGCGCGTGAGGTCTATCGCTCCTCCGGCGCGCTCGATATCATGAGATGTGGGCCACGCCGTGCAGGCGATCTCTCGCAGGCGCACATGGTAGGGCAATAACATGGGGAGGATCTGTGATGCTGCGAATGGGGATGCGTTGTGGCTTGATCGGACTGCTTTCCGGGTGCGCTCTTTTGGCGAACACGGGCGCTACAAGTGACGCGGCACCCGCGGGACCCTGCGACAACCTCGGCGGGGCATCGCAGAGCCCCATCGCCTACCTCGCTCCAGGCGACACCACGACCACCAATCCGTTCACCGTGTGCACGACGCGATGCGAGGCGCGCGTGTCGATCCGATGGCAAGGCCAGCCCGCCAGCGGAAGCATTTCGGTCAGCGAGCAATCGCACTGCAAAGGAATTGGCGGAACGGGCGGCTCGGCCACCGTCACATTCCCCGGCGGACCGAACACGCTCACGATCCCCAATTTTAACGCCAAAAACCTATGCGGTGAGAACAGTCCAGTGACCTACGACTTCAAGATCCGCAACACGAGCGACAGCCCGATCACCAACATCAACACGGAGATCTCCTGCTCAGTGGACTGAGGCCACGGCGCGGTCTTCCTCTCGTCCGCTACGCGGCCGATTCAACGCCCTGCTAGTACAAAATTCGTGTTCGAATACTTGTCTCCAGCGACGCCACACGCTTGTGCACGTCGTCCGACACGTCCGAATCGAGGTCCATAATCAAGTAACCAATCGCAACATCGGTCGCGAGAAGCTGCGCGCGGATGTTGGCGCCTGTTTCGCCGACGATGCGGTTGATGTCGCGAAGAACGCCGGGAACATTTCGGTGCACGTTCAGAATGCGATGCGAGCCGGGACTTTGCTGTAGTTCCATCTGCGGAAAGTTGACGGCCCCGGTCGTCGCGCCGCCGTT
>JAHFDX010000080.1:529-3307 GCA_023248785.1 Myxococcales bacterium | reverse complement strand
CCGCCGTTGATGAACTTGAGGAGTGACGTGGACACCTCGCGTCCGATCGAGGCTTGTGCTTCCGCCGTAGAGCCTCCGATATGCGGCGTGAGCACTACGTTTGGAACGTTCTGCAGTGCGGACACGAAGCCATCGCTGTTCGACTCGGGTTCTTCGGGAAACACGTCGATGGCGGCGCCGGCAATGTGTCCTTTCTTGAGTGCGTTGGCGAGCGCCTCGATCTCTACGACCGTGCCACGACTTGCGTTGATGAGGTACGAGCCATTGCGCATGGAGGCGATCTCCGAAGCGCCGATCATGTTCTTGGTCTGGGGCGTTTCGGGCACATGCAGTGTGACGAAGTCTGCCTCGCTGAGCACGGCGTGCAGTGATGAAAGCGGCTGGTTGTTGCCCATCGGAAGTTTCGTGCCGATGTCGAAGAACATGACGCGAAGGCCAACCGCTTCGGCGAGCACGCCCACTTGCGATCCGATGTGGCCGTAGCCGATGATGCCCAGTGTCTTTCCGCGCACCTCATTGCAACCGGTTGCCACTTTGCGCCACGTTCCTTCGTGCAGCTCGCGTGAGCGATCGCCGAGTTGGCGCGCGAGCATGACGACTTCGGCAATCACCATTTCCGCAACACTGCGTGTGTTCGAAAATGGCGCGTTGAACACGGGGACACCGTGTCGGTTCGCTGCGACAAGGTCGACCTGATTTGTGCCGATGCAAAAGCAGCCGAGCGTGAGAAGGCGTTTCGCTTCGGCAAGCACGTCTGCTGAGATGTGTGTCTTGCTTCGGATGCCAAGAACGTGCACGTCGGCAATCTTTTTTTTGAGTTCGTCTTCCTTGAGTGCGGAGGACACCGCCTCGACGGAAAACCCTTCGGTTGTGAAGTTGTCGTGTGCGGTCTTGTGAATGTTCTCGAGGAGCAAGACCTTGATCCGCTCCTTCGGAAACGACAATTTGCCCGGCGGAATCGAAGTCGCCATGGAGCAACCGGTCGCCGAAAAGACCTCGATTGTCAAGGAGACGCGGGGTAAAAGGGGTGCGTGAAAAGTACACGCACCCTCTCGATTGCGCTCATTCTTGCTGGATTGCTCGTCGCAGCGTGCAAAGCGAATCGGCCCCCTGCCGACAGTGCCGATGCCGTGAAGGCCTCGGTTCCGAAGGAAGAGGCAAGCCCAACTGCGGCACAGAGTTTCATTACGCGCGTCGATTCAGACCTGCGAAAGTTATGGATTGCGCGGGATAGGGCCGCATGGGTGAGTGCGAACTTCATCACGTTTGACACGGAAAAGCTTGCTGCCGACGGGGAGGAGGCGACGTCGGGGTACGTCACCAAGACGATTGCCGAATCGGTGAAGTTCTCCAAGGTACGCGATCAGTTTTCGCCCGACATGCAAAGGCAGTTTCAGCTGCTCAAGCTAGCCCAGGTCGTTCCCGCACCCGACGACGCGAAAGAGCGCGCCGATCTCGCCGACGTGCAAGCGTGGATGCAGGGCATCTACGGAAAGGGCAAGTACTGCCCTGAGAAGAGCCCGCTTTCGAAAAAGGGCGAGTGCCTCAAGCTCGACGATCTCTCTCGCACGCTTCGTGTGAGCAAAAAATACGACGATCTCTTGGAGGCATGGAAGGGGTGGCACTCGATCTCGCCCGTGATGCGCGACAAGTTCGGGCAGTACGTGGAGCTCGGAAATAAGGGCGCCGTCGCGATCGGTTTCAAAAATCTCGGGGCTCTTTGGAAATCCGGCTACGACATGGATCCCGAGGCGTTTGAGGCCGACGTCGATCGCCTTTGGAAAGAAGTAAAGCCGCTCTACGACGAGCTCCACTGCTATGCGCGCGCAAAGCTCCACAAGCAGTATGGAAACAAGGTTCCCGATACCGGCCCGATGCCTGCGCACGTCTTCGGCAACATGTGGGCGCAAGATTGGGTGAACATTTACGACCTTCTCGAGCCGTACAAAGGTCAACCTTCCCTCGACGTTTCGAAAATTCTCAAGCGAAAGAAAATCGACCCGAAGGCCATGGTGAAGCTCGGCGAATCGTTTTTTACCTCGCTTGGATTCGACGCGCTTCCACCTTCGTTTTGGGAACGTTCCCTTCTTGTGCGCCCGAAGGATCGCGACGTGATGTGTCATGCAAGTGCGTGGGACGTGACGTGGAGCGACGACCTGCGCATCAAGATGTGCATCGAGCCAACCGAAGAAGACCTCATCACCATTCATCACGAGCTCGGCCACAACTATTACTTTCATCAATACTTCAAGCTGCCGATCCTCTTTCAACAAGGCGCGAACGACGGCTTCCACGAAGGCATCGGAGACACGCTCGCGCTTTCGGTCACGCCCGCATACCTGAAGAAACTCGGCCTCCTTGATGCCGAACCGAAGGGTGACAAGGGACGAATCAATCAACAAATGAAGATGGCGCTCGACAAGGTGGCCTTTCTTCCGTTCGGCCTTCTCATCGACAAGTGGCGGTGGGACATCTTCTCGGGCAAGACCCCCAAGGACAAGTACAACGAGACCTGGTGGGCGCTTCGCAAAGAAATCCAAGGTGTGGTTCCGCCGACCGAACGCACCGAGGCCGACTTCGATCCGGGCGCCAAGTACCACGTGCCCGCAAGCGTCCCCTACATTCGGTACTTCCTCGCACGCATCTACCAATTCCAATTTCACCGCGCGCTGTGCAAAGCAGCTGGCCACAAAGGCTCTCTCGACACGTGCTCGATCTATGGCAACGCGGAAGCCGGGAAGAAGTTGAAGGACATGCTCTCCCTCGGTGCGAGCAAAC
>JAHFDX010000080.1:0-519 GCA_023248785.1 Myxococcales bacterium | reverse complement strand
AACCCTGGCCTGACGCGATGGAGGCCATCAGCGGCGAACGCAAAGCCGACGCGACCGCGATGCTCGAGTATTTCGCTCCGCTCAAGGAGTGGCTCGCCACGCAGAACAAGGGGCAGAAGTGCGGCTGGTAGGGGGTGTTCGCTCATGAACTAGCTTCGCGTGCTCACCCTCAATATTTGGAATCGCAGTGGGCCGTGGGATGAACGGCTTGCGCTCATTCGCGATGGTATCGCCGAGCTGCAGCCTGACTTGATGGGTCTTCAAGAAGTGATCACACTCGGTGACGAATTTGATCAGGCGGCGATGTTGGCGAAGGATTTTGGCTACCACCATGTGTGGGGAAAATCGCCCGACTCATTTGTGCCGTTTGGCAACGCGATCTTGTCAAGGTGGCCGATTGTTCGGTCGGAGATCTTCGCGCTGCCACGGCTCGATGCCGACGAGGACCGCAGCCTCTTGCACGCCGAGATCGCCTCGCCTGTGGGTGCGCTCTCATTCTTCAATACGCACCTCGCCTGG
>JAHFDX010000685.1 GCA_023248785.1 Myxococcales bacterium | reverse complement strand
CATGGGCCGATTGGGTGGACGCACACCCGGTGAAAAAGTGAACGCGTTCGCGATCTGCGGCCCTCGGATGTCCTCGACGTGAGAGCGGGAGGCTTTCTTGCGTTCGTCGCATTCGCATTCGGGCCCGGCGTTGCCGGGGCCGTTGAACTCCCTCGGCTCGCAAAGAAACCTGTCACGCTCGACATCACGGAAACGTCCATCGCTTCCCAACAATTTCGCGAGCGCGAGGGGGAACGCTTCGTGGACCAAGGATACGGCGCGTGGATCAATCGACTCAATCTCGCGCTTCGCTGGAGTCGATGGACGCTTGGGATGCGGTTGGATTCCTCGACATATTGGCTTCGGCCCGAAGATCGCTCGGACATCGATCCACTCCAGCAGAACAACATCCTTCGAGATGGGTCATCCCGATTTCGAGACTCCATCTACCCGTCGAAAATATGGGCAACGTACGCAAGCCCGAACCTTGAGATCACAGCGGGAGATGCGTACGTGCAGTTCGGACGCGGCCTCATCCTCTCCATGCGCAAGATTGACGAACTGGGCGTAGATACAACGGTGCGCGGCGCACGGATCGCATGGCAACGCGACCCGTTTGGCGCGACGTTTGTCGCCGGTATTGCGAATCCCTCACGCGTAGACGACGCAACGGGCCGAGCTCTCTTTCTTCCACGTCCCTTCCCTGGCGACTCCCTCGGACCGCAACCGCTCTTCGGGTCCGATCGCGTCGTGGGCGCGCAAATTCAAGCAGGCCGTGGACTCCCTGTCACGCTGATGACTCACGCCGTGCGCTTCACTCGGTGCGCCCCCTATCGCTACGACGAACGGGGCCGCGTCATCGACGGAGTCTTCGATGCGCCCCTCGGATCGTGCGCGCCTCGTGATAATACGCTTTGGCTTGCCACACTCCCGCGCGGTGCAGGCCCACTCATCGGCGCAAGTGAGATCGAGATGGCCGCGCAGGTGCTCGAGGTGCCCAATCTCTGGGGCCACGGTAAGATTTACGTTGAAGGCGCCGTCCAACGACGCAAACACGACGACGACCCGAACGATCCACGCGCGCACGGAAATGCTCTTTACGCGTCGGTCTCCGCGAACGGAGGTCCGGTGACCGGCACGCTCGAAATAAAAAGCTACCGCAACTTCTATGCAGTTCCGGGAGCGGTGGATGTCACCCGCGCCGCAGCGTTAAATAACGTCTTGTACTCCGCGCCGCCCACCGGAGAGCCCATCACGCAAGACAACATGTACGGCTTCTTCAACGCATGCGTGGATGGCGGCCGACTTCGAACGGACGTTCGCGTAGCTCCCTTTCTTCTTGTCCATGCAACCGCTACGTACGCGTACACAAAAACAGAAGTCTCCGGTGGCGGGTGCGATGCATGGGGGAAAACGGTCATCGCAACTGGCAACCCCCAAGACTTCCAAGCCACCGTTTGGGATGGTGAGACCGGACTTGAGTGGACGTTCGACAAGAACCGCTCTCACTTGTTTGCGTCAGGCGGAGCGCGCAACAACGTGAAGGAAAACGGTGAACTCTTCTATCGGGAGGTTCACGCCGAGTACACCTTCACGAAGTACATTGCGGGGCCCTACTCAATCGAACTGACAGGACGCCACCGCATACGGCGCGAAGAGCTGCAGAACATACGCGACGGTGCTGAGAAGCCATGGCGACAAGGCGAACACTACACCGCGCTAAAAATCGCGCCGAAATGGGTGATCAGCCAAGGGTTCGAGTACACGACGCAGCTCGGCTTTCCGACCTACTACTTCAATGGCGCGCTGTTTTATCGCTTCACGAGTGACTCCAACGTGAAGCTGTTTGTCGGTCAGCAGCGCGGGGGCCTCAAGTGCGTAAGCGGCATCTGCAAGGTGTTCCCGCCGTACGAGGGTGCGCGCGTCGAGCTCACGTTGCGATTTTGAGTGCTCGCTGGAAGCACTCCCTACTGTTTCAATCGGACACCGAGCCACGTCAGCTCGGGAATCGACTGGCCCGCATCGGTCTCGATGGTTTTTCCATCGGCGCTCACATGGCCTTCGGCGAGCTTGGTGAATCCCGCGAACGGACCGTTCTTGTCCTTCAGATCGGTCCCCTGAACAAAGAACTCGACGGGCGCACCCGCAGCGAGATTCGCGCGGTTCTGAATCGACACGCCGAGCCCCGGTTCGAACTTCGCGCCGAAGGGCGTCATGGCATAGAGCGCAACAAGCTTTAGACTCGCGTCCGCAAATGGCGGCGCCTTGTCTGTGGGAACCAAGAGCGCTCGGTACTTCTGTTCCTCAATGTCGCCGAGCTCAAGCTTGTCGATATTGACTTTGAGCCCAGCCACCAGCGTGAGCTTTATGTCGCCCGAGGTGATGGTCGTCGCCACGCCATCTTCCGGAATGACAACGCCGTCTGCAGGCATTTTCGGAAGGATCATCGTGCCCTTGTCGATGTCACCTTCCCCTGTGATGGCCGAATAGTACGTCGCGTACGTGGAGTGGCCGTGAAGCATCATGGCCGCCTTCGTCATGTAACGACGCACAGACATCGAGGCGAGGCCCGTAGCGTCTGTCTTCCCAAACGTGCAACCATCGCCACACGCTGTAGTGACCAAGTCAGCAATCGGCTTTCCCTCGTCGTCGACGACCTTGCCCTTGAGGCTCGTAA
>JAHFDX010000079.1 GCA_023248785.1 Myxococcales bacterium | reverse complement strand
GAACGATCGCCGCTCGCAACAAGAGGGCAGCCCGCGGGTGCGCCTCGAGGGCGTTTTGTAACTGGGAGAGTGCGGTTTCAGGCAAATGCGCTTCGTGAAAGAGTTCTGAACGCAAAACGAGGGTGTCGATGTGGTCTGGGTCAATCGCGAGAGCGCGTTCAAAGTACGGAAGCGCGGATACTGGTCGTGAGCCAAGGCGTGCTGCTGAGCCACGCGCAGTGAGAATGCGTGCCCGAAGTCGTGTGGGTGCGTGTTCAAACATCGGCAAGGCAAGCGCTTCATCCAGCCAGTGCACACGTTGATTCGGGCCCTCAGCGACTTCGGCTGCAAGCTCATACGCTTCCACCGAGGGTTGTTTTTCGAGCACGCGCCCTAACAGCCTTCGCGCTTCGTGTTGCGTGCGGTCATCGCCCGAGGTGCGAATCAAGTACTTGGCGATCTCCAGCCATCGCGCGGGATTGTCGCCTTCCAAATGGTGCAGTGCCGACAGCGGGCCAAGATCGCCAAAGACCGGTGCATGATCCGTTGGCGAGACTGAGGTCGGTTCGAACGACTCGACGAACTGCAACGTGGGATCGGGATTGCCTGTCGCATCCGCGATACGCACGGTAACGATCGGCGCAGTTGCGTTAGCGCACACCTTTACGAGCAAGGTATTGTCGTCGGCGTTCATGTCCACGTGCGCGCCGTGGCGATCGAAATCTACGTCGCGATACGCTTCGTCGCGCATGATCTCGCGACCGTTCCAATACGCGAGCATGGCACCACTGGACCCAATCCAAACGGATGCATCTCTCTTCGTTCGCGCGCGCTCGGCCCGAATTTTTGTCGAGGCGAAGACGCATGCGTTGGTCCTGCCGTTGGCGAGGTCCGTCGCGTCGAACGAGCCGAACAAGGGTGATAGGCCGATGCGTGTCCAACGTATGGGCTGGCCATCGACGCCTACGAACGGGCCTAATCCAAGCTCCGGTCCGCTCGCCGTCGCGATTCCTGGCTTTGCCTCATCAGCAAAGGGTCCGAGCATGAGAAGAGAGGGGGCGTGCCCCAGGCCCCGCCATTTTGTAACTGCGCCAGCTACATCTCCACGGCGCGCACGAAGCGTCGCGCTCCACGCTCCTGCGTACGCCCTCAAGGGCGCCATGATGCGGTGCTGATTTTCTAGGGACTGCAGGGCTTCTGAAACGTAGGCCGGGTCAAGTTCGGCCCCGAGTGAAACGAGCTCGCGCACAGCCGTATAGCCACCGGGACCCTCGGCGCGTGCGATGATCTCCTTGGCCTCACGCACACGCACAAGCTCGCGCGGCCCAGAGGCGTACGCTGTGGAACAAACCGCAAGCGCGGAGAATAGGAGGAGCGGCCATTTCACGGGAGTATCGTCGTGCGGATGCGGGGCTGCTGCAACAGCCGTTCGCCCGTGACAAAATTGCAATTTCGGGACCTTGCGATTGCAGCAAACCATTCTAAAGTGGCGCGCCAATGCTTCGTGGACTCCTTCGAACACTGCGCCCCCATCAATGGGTTAAAAACCTATTTGTTGTCGCGCCGATGTTCTTCCACAAGGACGTGTTCCTGACGGGGCCTCATGGCGAGCCTGCGCTCAATCTGACGGTGACAGGACGCGCAGTAATGGCCGTGTTGGTCTTTTGTCTGCTTGCGGGCGCTGTGTACACGATCAACGATTTGCTCGACGTCGAGAGCGATCGTGTTCACCCCATCAAGCGATCCCGCCCCATTGCGAGTGGCGAGGTTGCAGAAAACGTCGCGCGCATGATGGCCGTTGTGCTTGTTGCGGTGTCGCTCGGGGCAGCGTTTCTTCTTAGCCTGGGCTTTGCTCTCATCGCAGGGCTCTACTTCGTGGAGAACCTCGCCTACAGCTTCAAACTAAAGAAAGTCGCGTATCTCGACGTGGGCCTCATCGCCCTAGGCTTCGTGTTGCGCGTCCTTGCTGGAGGTTTTGCGACGAATGTGCACGTCAGTGGTTACATGCTCGCGTGCACGGCGCTTCTTGCGCTCTTTCTCGGTTTCGGAAAACGAAGACACGAATTGGCTCTCGAGAACGCGGGAAAGCAGCGTCAGTCGCTCGAAGCGTACAAGGGAGGTTCGCTGAACGCCGCGCTCGCCGTTACGGGCGTTGCAACGCTTGCGACCTACGTGGCGTACACCCTTGACCAGCAAACACGCGCATTCTTCCACTCCGATGCGTTGTGGCTCACAGCGCCCTTCACCGCGTTTGGGATCTTTCGCTTCCTGCGGCTCGTTTCGGGCAAAGCGGGTCGTGGCCTTCGCGCGGAGTCGCCGACGCAAGAGATGCTTCGCGACATTCCATTTGTGTTGAACCTGGTGGTGTGGGTGTTGGTGGTGATCGTTGTTGTGTACAAGATTCGGCCGCACGCGTAGGTGATCGGAAAACTTGGCCCCTTCCGTGCGGATTCTCTATCCGCTGAAGAACGCCCGCGGCTTGTGTCTTGCGCGGCAACGGAGGAGCTGATGAGCACTGAGATTGAGCGTCGCGCTCCGGGCGCGGTGCGTATCCCATTCGAAGCGTTGGTAGAAGTTGGTGGTGCGATCGGTACCGCGTTTGAGGCGGAGGCCGTCAATCTGTCGACCGACGGCATGCTGCTGCGAACGGCGTATCTACCGGAGCCGGGTCAAACCTTAACGTGCCGCTTTGATGGCGGCTCGAGAGAGGGCGTACTCGCGTCGGGCGAGGTGGTTTGGGTGAACCAACATGGCAAAGGTGGCGAATTCGGTATTCGATTTACCGACCTCGACGCCGAGAGTCTCGACGCGTTGCGTGGCATCTTGGGTCTCAACAACCAAGAAGAAAAGCCCATGATTTCCATGGTGGGATCGAAAGTTCGTCTTCACATCGAAGGCTTGAACTCGCCGATGCGTGCCCGAGTGCGCGATGCGCAGGACGAAAATGTCATCGTTGGCAGCGAGCTCGGATTTCTCCAAGTAGGCAAAGAACTTTCCCTCGAGGATGCCGAGAGCGGAACGAAGCGCGCGGCGCGCATCGATGGCGTCAACGTCGAAGTGGATGGCACATCGCATGTTCCTCAGCTCGTGGTGAAGCTTCGCTACGCCGATGCCTCTTCGATGAGCGGAAAGTCGAACGCGATGGACGACGATGCATATCGCACCGAAACCCGCACGGAAGCCCGTACGGAAGGCGGGGAACGCATGGATCGCGCGAAGGCCGAAACCGAATCTTCGCTCGATTCCCTCAAGGGACCAGTTGCCAAGGCGTTTTCTCGCGTAGGGCCCAAGATGGAGTCGTTTACGAAACAAATGGCCACGACAGCTCATCTTTTGTGGGCGAAACGGAGCTCCATGTTCGGTTCGAAGTCACCCGATGCGCCACGCAGGCAAACTGCACCCGCTCCCAATGGCACGCTTCAGGCGAACGGACGGGGGGTTGTACGAAGTGGTCCATCTGCCAACGAGGGGCCTTCGGGCGTGGCAACGTTCATCAAGACACACCGCAAGCAGATGATCATTGGTGGGGGTGTCTCCGTGGGATTGTTGATGGCGGCTTTTGCGATAGGCAAGCCGAGTTCGGAAACGCCGATAGGTCCGGTTGCAAAGAACACAAGCGCGGACATTGGCAGGGTCACGATCGTCGCCGAAGCAGAGGCACGCGCTGCGGCGCAGCCTCCAGCGATGATCATGCCGCCTGCGAACGTTGTTGCGAACGTTCCCAACGGAGACGGACCGCAGGCCGGAAATGGCGATGCCCCGAAGAAGAAGCACAAGGTCACGCCGTTTGGGAATGGGTCTGTCAAGCACGGCAACGTGCTTGCCATCAAGATGGATGGAACCATCGACAAGATTCAAGGCGCTGCGCAACCAGCGGGCTTCGTTGTTCACATTCCCGGAAGGCACTCGGTTGAATCTGCCAGTGCACTTGTACAGCGCGACGCACGCTTGTCTTCGATCAAAGTGACGAACGACAGCAAAGGCGCCGAGCTCACAGTTGCATTCAAGGACGGGGTCCCCACATATCAAGTTCGCGCGCGCGGTGATAAGCTTGAGCTGGTCATAGCGACGCCGGGCAAGGCAGGCGACAAGAAAATCGCCAAGAAAAATAAGAAGAAGAAGGCTGCGCACTGAGGGGCTCTCCTGTCTTCGAGCGATAGACCCCGTCTCGCACTCAAAGGCCCGGAGCCGGCACAAAGCCGACTCTGGGCCCTCGTTTATCTTCTTTTCCAGCTTTCCGCTGTGCTTGTCGGCCTTGCTGCAACGTTTGTTGGCTTGGCGGTTCTTTCAGGAAACGTAGTCCCGATTTGGTTTGTGAATCTCCTCGTTGCTGGCCTTGGCGCGTGGTTGGTCCCGCGGTGGATTGTCGATCGCATTCTTCGCGTCATCGGGCTTTCGCGCGTGTCGCCGAGTGTTGCGACCGAGGTGACCGCGCTTGTTGCACTTGCGCTGGGCGCACTCTGTTGGCTCCCTCCGCCGATGCGAACAGCGTACGTACGCTATGCGGGAGCACTGGAAGATCGCGGTCACCCCAAGATGGCGCAAGCCGTTGGGTGGATTGCTTTCGCGAAGCGCGCAGCGCCCATCATCATCCGTGAGCCGGTGAAGTCGCTTCCCCCACCGGAGGCACCGGCCGGAGCAGATGCTTCGGTTGACGAGAGGGATGCATCGCTCGACGTAGACGCGTCGGACAACATCGATGGTAGCGCCGATGCATCGCTGATTCTCGATGCGGCACGCAAGGACGCCGCGCCTGCCAAACCCAATGCACCCAAACCCGTGCGCCGCACCAAGGAAGAAATTGTATCCGCTGCGGGTGCTTCGATCGGCGTGCTTGTCCTTGAACGCGGAGCAGAGTTCGGTGTGGTGACGGCACTTGCAGCGGGCGAAAGCGGACACATTTATGTTGTGCGCTCAGACCTTGCGGCGATCGACAGGGTAACGCTACGAACAACGAGCGCGACGTACGATGATCTTGAGCTGCTTGCGTGTGACGATCGCGGGGCCTGTTTGTTGAAGATCAACGCAATGCAACCACCTCCAGCGCTTCATTGGAGCGATGAGGTTCTTGCAAAAAAGTCTGCGCTATCCCTTTTCATTGCGCATGCGGGTGGTGGTGCGCCCTACGTGTTTGAGGCGCAGCTCGGTGCACCTGATGGCACGCCTGTCCTCAAGTTTGAAGAGGTTATGCCCGCGAGTCTCGCAAGATCAGGAGCGGTCGCGTTCGATTCATTTGGTCACGTTGTTGGTTACGTTTCACCCGATGGCACTGTCGGCGGTCGCATCATGTTGGCAAGCGCATTGCGCGCGTTGTCTTCAGGTGCCGAGCCCTTGCGTACTTGGCGGGGTTCCAAATGAGCGCTCGCGGATGGATCGTGGGCATGGTTCTTTCCACCCTTCTTTCATCGATGGTGGGCATGGCACGTTGGCGTGTCCGTCATCCCGTTGAATGGGGCGTTCCCCCGGCTTCCATGACGTTACCCCCCATGCCTTCGTTGAGGCCACCGTCAACGTCAGCGCCACCTCCGAGCATGAGTGTCTCTGCAACGCCGCTGCCCCCGCCGTCAAAAGTACCGCGTCTCGAACGCCCTTTGCGCGTGAGTGCATACACGTGGGAGTCGGCATCGGCGATCGTGCTTGCGAATGCGGGGCTTCGGTCTGGGCCGAACAGCGCCTATGTGTCGAACAAGCTTATTCTCCACGCGCGCGCAGCTGAAGGGATGGGAGAAATTGAACGTGCCCTTGCGCGCGGAGGCAACGAGGAAACTGGAATCGACATCGCAATCGCGCCCTTGCCTTGGCTCATTGCGAGCTACGAGCGGCTCCGCGCCCTGAAATTACAGGTGTTTTACGTTGTTGGATGGTCGTACGGCCGCGAAGGTCTGTTCGTGCGAAAGGGCGACACTGCGTTTGAGGGCACCTCCGACGAAACGCGCCTCTTTACGACAGGCGGTGATTCGTCGGTCTCGCTCGCGCTCTTTGCAGCCGATGCGGAAGGGCTGCCACTTACGAAAATTCGAACTACGTCGGGCGTGAAAGCGGCCGATATCGCGGCCGAAGCAAAGCCCTTTACGGCGCTCACGGCTCCAGAGGGTCCAAATGAGCCGCGCTTCACGACGCTTGATGCATCGAGGCTCGTTCCGATTGTGGCGGTCGCGTCATCGACGTTCCTTGAATCGTATCGAGCCACGGTTGTGGACTTCGCGCGTATCACTCGACGTGCCATTGCAGATACCGCGGCAGACGTTCCATCCGCAGCACGCAAGCTGGCTCCAATGACCGGCGTGATGGAGCCCGCAACGTTGCTCGAGCGACTTGGCTCTCTACAGTTTGCAAATCTTCGAGACAACGCGCGCGTGTTTGAACTCCATGGGTTGTATGGCGCCTCTTTGCGAACTCTTGTAGCGCGCAACTTTGAATTGTTTCACGGCACTGGTGCGATTCATGTGACACAGGCAGACCACATCCTTCTTCGGCCAGACGTTGTCGTTCAACTCGGTTCGGGAGATCCGGAGATTGCACCGGAGCCGCATGTAAATGGCGCCCCTGTCGGTGAAGCGCGAAAGGTGATGGTGACGCGTTTCGCGGAGAAAATTTCAGAAGATCTCTACGCATCGGAACTGGCCTTGCTCGCAGAAATCTTTCCACGTGCGCACTTGCGCCTCGGTCTCGGAAAAACTGGTTCGTTCAAGCACGTGGTCGAGCTTGCAAAGAGTCGCTACGGCGTCGACGTCGCAAGACTTGTAACTGGTGCCGTGGTCGAGCGTGCGACGATGTCGATCGAAGTCTTCGTCCCCAAGTGAGATCGTGGCCCCCCCGCTCCCGGTCCCACGCGAGGGCCGCGCGCGAGTTACTACTTCGCGCACACGACGTAGGGGGAGACTTCGGGTGCCGGTTGATTGTTCGCCTTGGCGAGCAACGAGGCGTTCACCATCGTGTCGCGCAGCGTTGTGCACGTCGCGCCGCACACGCGCATGCGCGCGCCTTCGATGTTCCAACCGTTGGCGGATGTTTGGGTTCCTTCGTTGCACGTTGCATCGAACGGAACGGTCGTCTCGTTGGCGGTTACTGGATTGAAGTACGCGACTTTTTTCCCGCTATCGATCTTCATGCTGGCGGGGATCTCGTAAAAACACGCGCCTAAATCCGCCACGATATTCTTGAATGCTTTCGCGGCTTCTTCGCCGCTGCCATTGGTTAGATCGCTAAAGCAGTGGGGGCAGTCGGTGGATTTGGTGGCGATGAGTTTGGCCTCATCCATCACCGGTTTGCCATCCGGATTTTTTAGCATGATGAAGTACGTGTAGATCCCGTCGACATCCTTTGCGTTCTTCGCGAGTTGCGTCGCGTCGAGTCCCGCCACGTTACAGCTCGCACCTTCCAGTTTGGTTGCCGTCCCCGGCACTGTTGCGCCGACGCGTCGGTTCGCGATGATCAGCACGGCGCGCCGGTTGTAGGCCGAACCAAGGTTCAAGTCCTTGATGGCCTTGAAGGCGCCGTTGCCACGCAGAGCGCCGTCGATGAAGAAGGGCAGGTCCGCGGATTTCGCACTTGCGGGGTCGCCCACAATGTTGCCGACCTTGGTTTGTGTTTTTGGTGCGAGATCAAATGCAACTTCGGGGACCGCTGCGAAATTACTGTTGGGATCGGTGCAGGTTAGTCCCGCGTCATGGGTCAATCTTTGAAACGCCACGCGCGTGCTCTTGAACGCGGGGTCGGTGAGGTTGAAGCCCAAAATCTGATTGAGCCCGTCAGGTCCGTAGGCCTGGGCCATCGAAGCTGAATCGTCCATAAGCACGTAGAGCGCGCTTGGAGCAGGCTGCAGCGCTGTGACCGTGTTGCAAAAACCGTCGGTCGAAAAACCACCGTCTGGCAAGTTGGGCAACGTGGCGAGTTCGGGCTTACAGATGGGGCGAAGCACCGACTTCGGATCGCACGTGGCGCCGAGGTTGATGTTCGTGATCTCTTTGCCGGGGACGAGGCCCTTTTTGATTTTGCAGAGGCCGGGTGCAAGCTTGAACGTCTTTGCATCGATGCGCTGAAATCCTTCGAGCGGATCCTCGTCCAAAATTTCGGCTTCGCCGCCGGTGTAAAATAGCTTCACGTTGAGACCGGTAAGCCCGACCGGTGGGTCCGTTGCGAACGTGTACGTACACGTGTCTTCATCGACGGTCTTCGCGGGGATTGCGGGCTCAGGCAGGCACACCTTCGGGCTGAAGCATGTGCTGTCGACGCCGTCGATGAAGGAGTTTGCGAAATCGAGGAGGCTCGTCTCGTCGACCTTTGCATCCACGCACTCGCCCGCGACGCAGGTTTGCGTGTCTGTGCAGTCGACCTTGTCGTAACAGGAGAATCGAAGTGGCATCGGAAGATACAAGATGCGGCTGTTGAGATATCCGAGGCGCGCGCGACGAAGAATGCGGGGGCGCGCCTTGCTGTCTTGGGCGAGGGGCGACAAGAGGCAGTCGGAAATAGCCGCATTCTCTTGGATCGATTGCGCGTAGCCAGTGAGCGTGATGTTGACGACGTGGTAGCCACCCTGCTGGTTTTCGACTCCAAGCGTGCGAGGGAGATCGACTGCGCCACCCTTGCTGGGGTCTACGTCGTACACGTAGCAGAGGGGGTTGCCTTGAGCTTGGATGTCAAACCGCACGCTCTTCAGATTTCGAGGCACCTGAATTTGCGTGCTGACACCCGGCACCAACTCGGTCGCTTTGGTGCCCGTGCACCCACTCCACATCGCGGCGACACTTCCAAGACATCCAATTACGGCAACAACGTTTCGCATCTCCCAATCTCCTTCCGTGGGGGTTAAGACACGTGCGCGGGATTCCCTCGCGCCTACCTCCGAAACCACCCAGGGACGAGCCCTGGGGTGGCAAACGTACCGTCGTAGGCTGGTTCATTCTTCGCCTTGAAGACGAAGTACGAGACCGTTGCTCCGGCGCCTACGACTGCCACAGTTCCTAGTGTCCACCAAATCCACGACTGTGTCCTCGTCTCCAAAAGGGTGACGTTGAGGGTGCGCACCTGATCGTCACCAAGAACGAGCTCTTGTTGTTGCGGATCGTAGCCACCCTTTTTGATGACAAGCTGGTGTCCGCCGCTTGGGAGATTCCCTTCCCAACGGGTTTGGCCGACGACTTTGCCATCGATTTCGATGAGGGCACCAAACGGTTCGACCGTGATGATGGCCTTGCCTTGATGGCGTGAAGCCGAGAGGTTGAGGACGATGGTCATCGGCTCGCCGAATTTCACGTCGACGGTTTGGCGCGCGGGTTCGTGGGTATTGCCGGGTACGCGTGCTTCGAAGGTGTGGTGTTCGGCAGTCACCTCGAATGTTTTTCCCGCATCGCCGATTTCGCGCCCATCAAGAAAGATCTTTGCGTTCGGCGCCCCCGTAATCGTGACAGTCACCGGGCTTGTCCGGACGAGGGGCTCTAGTTTGAATGTCCATTTCGAAGGACGGTCCGCGGTGAAGTCGAGGCTTTCGACGATTTCGTCCTTGAAGCGCTCCTTGTGAAGACGCAGCCGGTGGCGGCCGACATCCACACGAATCGGTCCTAAAAACGGAGTCTTGCCGAAGTCTTGATCGTCAATGAAGAGCGTTGCCTCGACTTCGTTCGCGACGATTTCCAGCGTGGTTGTGTACTTCTTCAGGATCTGGAGAAAGCGTTCGATTTCTGCTTTTTCCGATGCGGAAATGCGCCCGGCGCCTTCTTTGAGTTCACGCTCAAATGTATCAACGGAGCGCACATAATGACTCAACTCCTTCTCGCAGACAGCAATGTTGCGCAAGACGAGCGGGTTTGCTGAGACCTCGTAGGCACGCTGGAACTCTGCAATGGCACCGCGGCAATCAGGCGGTGTTCGTTGCTGAAGAGCGCGTCCTCGAATCCATGAATCACGCGCCGCAGAAGGCAACTGCGCGCAGAGTGCGTCGCCCGGAACGCAGTTGGCAGCCTGGGCGAGACGCGACCCAAAGAGCGAAACGGTGAGGAAAAAGATTGTCTGAATGGAGAATCGAGACCAGTTCATGGGTTTGTCAATGTATGCAGTTGAGGTCGGACGGATCCGTGCAGCGATGACTCGTAGCCGGAGGCCGCGTGGTCCCAGGTGTATTCGGCCGCTTCGCTGACGTCGAGGCCGAAGGTGCCGAAGCCGTCGCAGTCGTCGCAGTCGACTCCGAAGTTCCGATCGACGTTGCAGTCGGGGTCGCGGTCGCGGTCGGCGTCGAAACTGGCGGCGGCGCACTCGCTGACCCCGCCACCTTCGGCGCATAGACCCACTTGTACCCTGCCCCCATGGCCAGCACCGAAAGCGCAACCGCTGCCGCTGCAACCACGGCAAACGTTCGTCGTGATCGCGCAACCTCCGTCGCCGTGTCTCGCGCAACGCCCGCGTTG
>JAHFDX010000684.1 GCA_023248785.1 Myxococcales bacterium | reverse complement strand
AAGACGCTCCACGTCCTCGGTGCTCATCGCGTACTCGTCAGTCGCATCGGCGACATCGTCAAGAGACACCATGCGCGCCTCACCTGCGCGATGGGTGAATTTGCTGAGGAGAACAGCTTCGTCCGCCGGCTCGTACTTACGCACTTCGGCTGACGGAAACTTCTTCCGGGACAAGGTCGGAGCGTTCGTCGGTCGTCCGAGTGCGAATGATCGACGGCCGTGACTCCACCACTCCCGTCGTTCGGTGCCGGTCGTAACAAACCAGCATCTGCGTCAGCACCTGGCCGGTTGCGCGGTGATGAAAGTCGCTGACCATTCGCTCGTCGCGAAGAAGACGCATTGCCAAGTGCTTCCCAACGGAGTCCGTAAGGCTCGATGATGCGAGGCGCTCCTCGACCACGAAAATCCATCGGTCTGAAAGCGCTGAGGTCACGCTCAAGCCCAAGGCCGGAAACAACACGTCGGCTTTCACTGCCTGAATCGCGCGAAGGTCGCTGATGAATTGGGGTCCAAGCATCGCTCGATCCATCGCACTCCCATGCACGATCGAGTTGAGAACATTGCAAATATCCGAGTGCCGTCGCTGCAGCCATTCAAGCGGGCTCATTCGCGCGTCCTCCGAAAGGTTCATCAGGCTATCAATGCAGACGGTACGTTCTCGAGCAAAGATGAGTAACGCTGAGCGTCAATGCCACCATCGGCTGCTGAAATATCCTACCCAAAGTCCCGCACCAAAGAGCACGATCACTAGAAAAACGTTTGCTCTGCCCGTTCGACGACGCAAAACGGGAAACGCCACTTCGGACACCCGTTTGGATTGAGCATCGACCAGAAGCACGCGGTCGTGCCCGGTGGCGGCGGCATATTCAAACAATTGCCTGCGCGTCGGTCCGTGCGACAAGTTTGCCACAAGGCTTCCCGTCTTCACCTCTGCGACCATCGTGTCGGTACCGTCGGTTACGAGATAATCGACGCGCATGTCGACGGTTCGTGGCTCACCATCCACGAGAAAATGTGAAACGAGGGGGGCTTGCTCCTTCAGAACCGAAAAGCCGGCGCGCGCAAGCAAGACCGCAGCCTCGCGCTCACCTCGCTGTCCTTGGAACACGCGACGCCGCGCGCGAACGGAGCGCCACCACCTTTGCAGACCAAACGCAAGGCAACCTCCGAACGCGAACGCTCCGAGAATCACCCACATCGTTCGGTCGAGCCAGGCCATTGCTATACGTAATCTATCCAGTTACGAAATATTTTACCCACTTCTGCGCACGCGAAAAGCGCTTGGAGCTGTTGGGTAAGAGGTCCCGGTGCCGTTCGCCGCATACCTACGATCTCCGAAATCGGCATGAGCGGATAGGACGTGGCGGTCAGGAATGCTTCCTCCAAAGGCTCATTTCCCGAAAGAGGACGCTCGTGCACACGTACGCTGAGGCTCTCGGCCAGCGCCATTACGGATGTACGTGTAATCCCCGGAAGAATTGAGCCAAGCGGTGGCGTGTACAGTTCACCGTTTCGCACGAAAAACACATTGGCCGTCGGTGCCTCTGCGAGAAATCCGTCCGCATCGCGGAGCACGACTTCGTCAAACCCTTCGGATAACGCTCTTCTGCGCGCAAGCATCGGCCCGAAATAGGCGGCCCCCACCTTGAGTGTTGGCGGGAACACCGAACCCGGCGCCTTAATCATGTCGTCGTATACCGCCACGCGGTACGACTGCGCGCGCGGGCGCGATTCGTCGACAAAGATCGTAACGTCGGTCTCTGGATCGGCCGGCACAACGTCCCTCTGCATGGAGCTCACCGCGCCCGACCATCGAATGAGCCCACGGGAAAATCCGCTTTTCTTCACTACCTCGCGGGTAGCTTGAACGAGCGTCTCCTCGTCCCATCGAAGCACGAGGCCAGCGCCCACATGCGATCGCTCAAAGCGTTGCAAATGATCGCGCACGCGAAAGAGCGCCAACCTTCCTTCAGCGTCCGTTGCAAACGACCCGACGTCGAACACGCCAGATCCACGCTGAAGACCATGGGCAAGGGCCGACACCGTTGCCGATTCGAACGTCACAAGCTCCCCGTTGTGCCACACGAGTCGCGACTTCATGCGTGAACGAGTATAGATGCGCATTGCATGTCCGCGAAGCGAGCCGTGGCGCAAAGACTGACGATTGTCTTGATAGCCGTCCTTGCCTTGGGTCTATCGGCCTTTCGTTGGCATCTTGTCGGCCAGGGGCCTGATCCTGACACCGACGCGTATGCGCACCATGCGATTGCAAGGCAGCTCATTCTGACGCCCACCAACGTAAGTGTGCATTGGGTTTGGCTTCCACTCTTCCATTACCTGCAAACCGTCATTGTTCTTGCCCATGGTTCACTTCAAACCATGCGGTACACCAACGTGGTCATCACCGCTCTCTCGCTTCTCCTCATGCACCTCTGGCTCCTTCACAGGCTACAGGGGCACAGACAAGTGCTTCTCGTCGCAACGCTTGCAAGCATCGTTTACGCGCTCTCACCCATCGCCATGCAGATGGGATCGACCGGCCAACCCGAACCGCTGTTCGCGCTCGTGGTGTTGGGGTTCGTGATCGCGGCGACAAACCGACGCTACGTGCTGGCTGGAGTAGCTCTCTCAGCCGCAGTGCTACTCCGATACGAAGCATGGGCCGTCGCAT
>JAHFDX010000078.1 GCA_023248785.1 Myxococcales bacterium | reverse complement strand
TGACGGTTGACGCGTTGCCCGCGGTTGACGTGAAGAGCCAGAAATCTCCGCCCCAAAATGCAAAGGCGAATGCGGACTGCGAATCTCCGGCACGTAGCGTGTTTTGCGCAGTGAGGCGGGCACTGGCCTTGTCGACCTCCGCCACGCGCGAGCCCGACCCTACATCGTTAAGAATGAACGCGAAGAGCCGACCGTCTCCGGTCCCGGTAAGTTCGGAGCGACCAATCGACGGAGAAAAGGGACCCACGACGTTCAATTGAAAGGTCGATCGATCGATCGTCCCAAGGCCCTTTGAGGGTGTACCGCCAAACGATCCTTCGGCCACGTACAGTGTTTCGCCTGGACCGGGCGCGTCCGCGACAAATCCCATCCCGAAGTTTTTGAAACCGTGTTGGTCCGTCGCGAACGAGGTCGGTGTGCACGACGCTGTGGCGGTGCTTATGCGGTACAGGTGGCCATCGTTGTACGCAGCGTAGGCGATTCCTTTGCGATCGACCGCCATGGACCAGGGCGTGGCTGTGCCCGCGTCGGCACAGGAGACGTGCCCGATGGTTTTCGTTGTGAAGGTGCCGGGGTCGAAGCTGAGCAAGTTGTTGTCGCTCGAAAAAAGATACACAAGCGTGATCGCCGCATCAGGGCAGTCGCTTCGATTGGCATCGCGCACACCAGACTCAATCGGAGGCAACGTGTCGCTGCCATCTGCATCACGGACATCACGGTCCGCGGCATCACGAACGTCGGAGGATACGTCGGCGTGATCATTGTTCGCATCCGAGGCGCCGCCGTCTTCGTCTTGCACAAATAGGCCTGTACGTCCGCCACACTGCACAAGGGAAGCGGCGGGCACACATGTGGCTACAAGAAAGCAAAGCGCGCGACGCATGCGCCTAGCCTACATCGCGACCGCAGCATGACCCATGCCCCTTTTGGGGACCGCGAGGACTGCCGTACTACACGCCGTAAACCAAACGTGGGACACCCCATTGGAGGCGGTGATGCGAAGTACACTTCTGCTTTCGTTGCTATTCACGGCGTGCACGGCTTCCTCGTCGGGAGATGGCAGTGCCGATGCCGGCGTAGCACAGAGTGTAGCTGTTTCCGGTGTCGCGACACTTCCAGGCACCACGACTTCGCCCGGAGCGCTTCGCGTGGTGGCGCAGGCGCGCGATGGAACCCTCGTCGGTGCAACCAATACGGATCAGACGGGGGCGTTCTCCATGACGCTTACCGTCCCGGCCGGCGTGAAGCGCGTATTCGTCATGGCTGTGCAGCCCGACAACCCGGACCGACGCGTCATGGCCGTGGTGGACACGGCGGGCACCACGAACGCCGCGGCCCTAAAAACGCAGGGTCCGGACACCATTCCGCGCATCACGTTGGACAGCAAGTCCACTGCGCTCGCGGCGGTTCTCGTTGCAACGGGAGATCTCAATCGGTCGCTCGACGCCTTGCAGTCGAAACATGCCAGTGCCATCTCGAGCATCGGTTCGTCCTTGTCGGTTGACGCGAGCAAGCTCTGCAGCGCAGAGACCACTGCGACCATCGATTCATCGATTAAGCAAGTTGTGGAAAATGATCCGTTCGTGCCCGATTTCGTTCGCAGCATGACCTCGATCGCAAAGAGTACCGATCCGGTTGGGCAACGCTTGCAAGCGATGCAAAGGCTCATTTCCGATAACGTCTGGTCTCTCAACAATCCGCACTTCTATGCCGATGCCGCTCTCGGCCTTGTGACCGTGAGCTTGGTCCGCATCACCATCAAGAGCTTCACCAACGAGACGCTCAACGAAATCGTCGATACTCCGATTGACATGGGAGCTCTTGGGTACCTGGTCGGTGTCATTGGGGGTGCCGGGTGGGGCAATTGCCGCGAGCATGCCTTTGTGAGTGCGTTCGCGGCGGGCCTCATACCCGAGATTAAGCAGGTCGCCGTGACCGGCCTTACGGTGGACGGAAGTGATCACGCGGTTTCGATTGCGTGCCTCGATGGCCCGGACAAAATCGACCTCAAATCGCTCGCCTATACAAGCGGCAAACTGTATCCGCCGACCGTCACCTCCAGCGGCCACTGTTACGTGATCGACTCGTGGGGAAACACTTCCGGCGGCGTTGGTGGGCACACGACCGTGCTCACGGACAGTTACGTGTCGAGCATGAAGTGGACGGCGGTCACGGCACTGAAGCCCATCAAGCTTGCGGGAAGTTCGCCAGAGAAGTCTGGTAAGTCGGTGAAATCCTGCGACTGCGCGAAGAAAAATGCCAAGAGTGAATGCGATCCCTTCACCTTGCCCGGGGCTGATGCAGCAGCAACCACGACCAAGTGTCCTGCGGTCACTAGCACCAACACCTGGTGTCCTTGGGCGTGGCCACCCGATGCCGGAGTCGCTGCGCGCACGTGCCCTTCTGGCTACTGTGCCGACAATTACGATCGCTGCCTTATGGCTACGCCGGCTGCAAACGCGGCCAAGCGTTGCACGTATAGCTGTCTTACGTGCCCTTGGGTTTGCAGCTACGAGTGCCCCTCGGGAACCATCGCGGTGTATAGCCAATGTGCTCCTCCGAAGTTAGGCTGGAAGACAACCCCGTATCCGTCGGACGTCCAGGATCTCATCGAGTCGTGCACGGCCACGAAGTAGCTCTCGCGCTGGCTCTTTTGGGCGCGCACTCCCCGCAAAGCCCCGCTTCCTCGTATGCGGCGATGGATGCAGCCGCGTGCACAGCCGAACTCGTGCGGCGGCAAATTAGCTATGCGCCTGTGACCGTCGCCCGAGGTGTCGCGCAGCCCATTCGCCTCACGTCGCGTCTTTCCGGCGTTCGTTTTCGCACCGACCTTGGCCGTGATGCCGACGGTCAGACACCGTACGACATCCTCGATTGCAGGCTCGCGCTCGCACTCGACGACTTTTCCGTCATTCTGAAGCGCTACGGCATCGTCGAGGTAAGGCACTATTCGATGTACCGCCCGCCCGGGCGTTCGTTTCCTGCGAGCAAGATCGCAGCGAGGCATCCAGGCGGCCTCGCCATCGATGCGGCCCGGTTCATTCGTGCCGATGGGGTTGCCCTCGACGTAGAGCGGGGCTTTTCGGGTCGCATTGGCTCGGACGCGTGTGGGCCCAAGGCGTACGTAGGTAAAATAGATCTCGAATCGATCGTATTACGCCACCTCGTCTGCGAAGCGTCCGAAGCCCAGCTGTTTCACGTCATGCTCACGCCCAATTACAACTGGGCGCACCGAAATCACTTCCACTTGGAGGTCACGAAGGGCGCGCGATGGTTCCTCCTTCATTAAGAGAATCCTCGCTCGCGGAGGCTCTGGATCCGGGGCTACATTTGCGCCAATGAAGCTCTATCTAATGCGGCACGGTCCGGCCGAAGATCAGGCGCCGAGCGGACTCGACTGCGATCGGGCGCTCACGCCTTCGGGCCGCGATCGGGTTGTAGCCGTGGCCCGTGCGCTCGCTGCCGCAGACGAGGTACCGCATTGGATATGGACGAGCCCGCTTGTCCGCGCAGTGCAGACGGCCGAAATCGTGGCCGTCCAAACGAAGCTGTCCGAACGAGGGGGAACTGTGCAGGCCAAGCGAGAGCTGGCCCTCGGTTCCGAAGGCCGAGCCCTCATCAATCACGTAATGAATCGTCTACCCAAACGCGTGATGCTCGTCGGTCACGAACCCGACCTGTCCGCGTTGGCTGAAGACCTGTTGGGCGCGCCGCTCGCAGTCCCCTTTGGCAAAGCGATGGTGGTCGGTGTGGCGATCGACCATTCGCAATCAACAGTGTTACGTTTCATTCTCGATCCAAAGACACTCATTTTGGAGCGCGTGCGCGACGAGAATGCCACGTGATTGCGAAAAAGGTCCTTGCGTGCAGGCTGCATGGTCGGCGAATTTTTCGATTTTTTGGGCGCGCCGCAAATATTTGATTTTACAAGATAATTTACTCTTCCTTGACACTGTGGCCTTCGTCCTTTACCCGCATAGAAGGACGATATGGCAGCCCGAGCACTAGCACTTATATACTCGAGTCGAGGCGTCGCACGCATGGGGCGTGCCAAGTCGCTGCCGCCAACTGCTGGGCTAAGCGCAACGGCCATCCGTATCCCTGATGCGGTCAGTGCCCGCTTTTCGCATGAATATGCGGCTCCATCACCCCAATTGTTCGTGCACGAGGGTGCCCGTCAGTCGCTCGAGCGAAGGCTTACAGCCGCGTCGCCGGGTACGCCGGTGTCGGTTTCTGTAACCGATAATACGCACGCCATGATCACGCACCGTTACGAGGGGGGGGTGCTTCGGGTTCGCGTGCACCACATGTTCCTCGATGCGCCGGCCAACGTGCAAGAAGCGCTCATACGGTACGTTATTCGGGGCGATCGCGAAGCGAGCGTGCTCATCAGTCGCTACATCGAAACGAACGGGCATCGTGTCGCGCGGCGATCTCGACACATCAAGCTCAATCCACGCGGGCAACACCACGATTTGCTTGATATTTTCCAGCAACTCAACGACCGCTACTTCGACGGTGCGGTTGACGCCTGCGTAACGTGGGGCAAGCGAAGCCATTCGAAGCTTACCAAACGCAAGTCGATCAAGCTCGGCAGCTATTCGGCACCTGAGCGGTTGATTCGCGTGAATCCTGCGCTGGATCGATCATGGGTTCCTCGTTATTTCGTGGCCTACATCCTCTACCACGAGATGCTCCACCACATGATGCCTTCGACCCGCTCGGAAAACGGACGATCGATGTTGCACCCGCCAGAGTTTCTGGAGGCCGAGCGCGACTATCGCTACTACGAGCGCTCGTTGGCTTGGGAACGAGGTCACATCGGACGCCTCCTTCGCTCCTAGTTTGTTTCTGTATCTTTGCGGGAAGCTTGACGCGGCGGGCGCGGTTGGATGATGCACTAAGCATGCGTTCGTTCGCTTCAATGGCTCTTGCTGTTTTGGGTCTTTTCGGGTGTTCCAAGCACGCGCGGGTCAATCACCCCCAGCTCGAGCTCGAACTTCGCGCGCTTGATCAAGCGCCAACGGTCGCACGCGACGGTGCGCGCCCCGTCGCTTACCCGCTGCTCACGACCCAAAGGTGGACGCGTGCTCCCGACCTTGTGACGAACGCTCGCGGGACCATGTCGTTCTATACCGAACCCGAGGTGCCACGGGCGCTGCGTGTGCTCGCGCGACCGTTGTCGGATATGGGGAGCCCGGCTGGCAATTCGGTGGAGGTTGCGAAAATCGCCGAAGATGCGCCCCTGCTTTCGTTTGGCGCGACCAGCCGCGCCTTCTTGGCTGTGATGACAGCGTTTGCCGATCGCGGAGAAGCGCTCTCGTTGGTGCGCGTGTCCATCAAGGGCGTCGCGGACAAGCCTGTTGAAATTCTGCGAACGCCCAATCACGTGATGTGGGCCCAGATTGTATCGGGAGCAAGCGGTGCGTCTCTTGTCTGGGCGGAGCAAACGCCAGAGGGCACCGCAACGATCCTCTCCCTCGGTCTTGACGCAGACGGCGTGATGCTCGGTGTTCCCGTACGTCGAGTGGAAAGAGTGCGCGCGTGGCAGATTGTCGATGCTGCGAGCGACTGGGCCCTCGTATATGGCGTGTCCGGGGGTGAGGGGAAAACGACGCTTCGCTTGGAGCAATTCACCTACGCGGGCGCGAAAGTGTCCGCCGGCGCACGCGTTGCTGAAATTGATCAACTCGAGGGTGATTTGCAGGCCGTGCCTATGGCTGCAGGTGGCTATCTGGTCGGATGGACGAATAACAATGGCGGTTCGCGAAAGGTTCATCTTTTGTGGATCGATCACTCATTTACTCGCGAAGCCACCTTGCCGGGCGGACGCGCGCTCCGGACACTCGAAGGAGGAACGGAAGGCGCATACGCCTTTACGTTAGACGAAAGCGAGCCGCCCGGCCCGAACGCAGAGGTCCATCTCGTACACGCCATCGGAGGGCAACTTGTTGTGCATTCGGGTGCTTCATTCAGGTCCGCAACAAAAGGCGCGTGGGCGTCGGGATCCATCGACGCGGGCGCCGCACTTCTTGCCCCTGTTGTGGTGTGCCCCTTGAAGACACCTTGCGATGCACCCGCGGTACCAACGCTCATGCGGTTTGACCGGCGAGGTCACGTGACGGAAACGCAGCCTATTCTTCTCTCGGGTGACGAACACGCGGCCGAAACGGCATGGGCTTTGCGCTGTCGTGGCCAAAGGTGTCTTGCGCTCGCAGCGAGCAGCACATCGCAAGGAACGCACACGTTTGCAATGGATTTGGCCTCGCGCCCGTCACGCTACGGTGCGGCACCGGCGCCCCACGCCCTTTCAGGAAACAACGCATATAGCTCCCTGATTTCTGGACACGACGTTATCGCGTCAGCGCCGATTGTGGATTACACGATTGCAACGCGCGAAAAAGAAACAATCATTGTTACAATTCAGCGACCTCCCATCGTTTTCCAAAATGCTTCCAAAAAGCGCCGCAAAAATCGGGGACTCGACGTTGTGGTTTCACGACTCGACGGAGAGACGGCTACGACACTCGCCATACTCGCAAGCGACGCGTCAGAGCTTGGCCAAGTGGCTGCGTCATCGGCGCCCGACAAAACGTGGGTGATTGCTTGGGTGGAGAGCGACGGCAAGGCGTCCGCCATTCGCGTTGTTCGAATCAACGCGGAGGGGCGCATCGTGCGTGATGGAAGGCTTGCCCCCTCACCTGGAGACAAGATGAGCCTCACACTTCGCGCGACAGACTCGGGATGGATTGCGGCGTGGGTCGACACGCGCCATCGACGAAACGAAGTTTATGCCATCGGGTTCAATGCGCGGCTACGTCGAGCACAGCCGGAGCGACGCATTTCAGGAAATGGATCCGATGCAAGCGACGTTGCGCTCGCTCTTGTAAAAGGACGCCCCTGGTTTGCTTGGGCGGAAGCGAACAAGGATGACGGAGCACACGACATCTATGTAACAAATATAGATCTGTTTTCACCTGCGGAAAAATCAGAGAAGTTGAGCGCGCACGAAGTGGTGTCCACACCCGCAGACTCGCGAAATCCTCATTGGTCGATCCGCGGTGATAACCTCTCGCTGCGGTGGGTGGAACAGCCGCTCCCAACCATCGGAAATGTGGGTTCCGCAAGTTACGGTGCCGCAACGTTGATGCTTGGCGAACGAGGGGAGCCGGCTTCTGCGATGGCACGTCTTTCTCCGGGCGGTCCAGGCGATATTGCGGATGTGATGACGCGCGATGGATCGGAAACGCAAAATTGGCTCGTACGGCAGGCGACCGACGGCATCTTCGTCGATGAGTGCGAGAATGTAGCGTGTAAGGGGTGGCTCAAGTTAGACGCCCAGCCGCCATTCGACACGTTTGCGAGCATTGTTGATGGATACCTTTACTTCTTGGACGCTTTGGAAACAGACGGTGCCGTTCGGCGTCTGCGGCGTGTTCCTATCGGAAGCACGAAGAGGCTGCAGGGCGAAATGCCCGGACATGCTATGACCTCTTCAGCGCAACTTCACTGAAGCGTGTCCGATGTGCCCTTCCTGAAATCGCGCAAAGCGCGCAAACGAAACTGCGGAGGTAACCAATGTCAATTGATGGCGTAACCAAAGGCCCAGCGCCCTCCGCAGGACTTCCCGGCACATCTTCCGTGCAGGGGAAAACAGCGACCGACTTTTCTGTCGCCGCAAAAAATCCTGTGAGCCCAACGGAAGCTGTGTGGCTCGATCGCGTGCGCTCTGGTGAAGTCGACGTGGGGACTTATCTCGATCACAAGATCGACGAGGCCATGGCACATCTGCAGGCACTGCCATCCGAACGGACGGCGCATGTGCGTGAAATGCTCCGTGCCGAGCTTCTGCACGATCCCCTTCTCGCGGATCTCATCAAGCAAGCAACGGGACGTTCAGTTCCGGACTTGGGGGAATGAACCGACGCGCGTTCATCCTATCGTCGGTGGTTTCGGCTTTGGGGTGCCGCGGCAAATCACGCACTTTTTCCGCACCTCCTTTAGAAGGTGTCGCCGCCGCGAGCTTTTTGCGCACAAGGACTCGCGAGTGGTCCTTCTCTTTTGGCCCCGTTGATCACGTCGTTGTCGTCGAGCCCGTGCCCCTTGCAAGGGCGACACGCGTTGTCATCGCGTTGCACGGACGAGGTGAAGCGCTAAAGGATGGCGCTCACGGCGCATGGGGATGGCCTTCTGACTACGCACTCTTGGAGGCGGTCGAACGCCTGCATGCACCGCCTCTCACAAAAGGAGACTACGGGGGCTTCGTGACCGATGAACACCTTTCCATCAGAAACCGCGGACTGTCCACGCGTTCGTACGAAGGCCTTTGCGTCGTATGCCCCCACGTCGGAGACGTGGATCCGCACGGCCCTTTTGTAACCACGCTTGCATCCTTTATTCTTGGCGAACTCATCCCGCGTGTTGAACGCGAACTTGGAATTCGTCTTTCGAAAAAAGGGCTCGGAATTGATGGCGTGTCGATGGGTGGATCTCTCGCGCTACGCGTCGGGTTGCTTCACCCCGACCGATTTTCTTCGGTGGGTGCTATTCAACCCGCGATCTCCGCGAGCCAGCGGACTGACCTAACCGAACTCGCGGTTCGGGCACGAGCGAGACAACCTTCGCTTTCCCTTCGCTTGCTTACGAGCGACGCTGACTATTTTCGCTCGGCCATTGAAGCACAGAGTTTAGCGTGGACCGAAGCGCGCATTTCCCACGACATGCTCGTTCTACCAGGTCCGCACGACTACGCGTTCAACCGCGGCCCAGGTTCGCTCGAGCTTCTTGCCTGGCACGACGCTGTGCTGCGCGAAAATTGATAGTATCACCCGGCATGAGCCGATGGCTCGTCCCGATTCGAACACTGGCAGAACGCCGCAGTGGAGATGACGCCAAGAACATTGGCGGAAAAGCTGCACGCCTCGTTTGGTTAGTGAAACACGGCTTTTCGGTTCCAGAAGCGTGGGTGCTCCCGAAGGATGCCTTTACGGCCATGGTGCGCGAGCTGCCGCCTGCGACGGATCCGAAGTCGCTCTTGCGCCTGTCGCCGGGACGAGTGCGTGACGAACGCTGCGCGGAGGCGCGTGCGTCAATGTTGCGCGCAGTGCTTCCGTACGATCTGGTGCTCGAGCTCGAAGCGTTGTGGGGTGAGGCCGAGTCGGGAGCCCCCTGGGGTTTTGCCGTGCGGTCGAGCGCGACGTGCGAAGACGGTGACGTGACGTCTATGGCGGGTCTTGCGGAATCGGTGCTCGGAGTGCGCGGACCCGAGGCCTTGGCGCGCGCGATACGCGACGTATGGGCGTCGATCGCATCAGGTCGGGCGGTTTCGTACTTGGCCGCGCACCACGTGAAAGAAGTGAGCATGGCGGTCGTCGTGCAACGCATGGTCGTAGCGGAAGCGGCGGGCGTAATGTTTACGCAGGCACCCGATCGCCGGGTGGGTACGGAAAGGCAACGCATCATCAATGCAGGCTTCGGACTCGGTGTTCCGGTAGTTAATGGCGTTGCAACCCCGGACGTCCTTCGCATGGACGTTCGCGGTCGTGTTGTTGAATCTGCAATCGCACGAAAAGAGAAAACTGCAACGGTTGGACCCTTGGGCCTCGAAGATATCTCCGCCGAACAACCCGACGCACCGGCGCTAAGCGAAGGGCGCATCGCAGATTTGGCAGACGTTGCGTACCGTCTTGAGAAGCTCGATCGAGTGGGATGGGACGTTGAGTTTGCTTGCGAAAAAGACAAGCTTTGGGTCCTTCAAGCGCGGCCGGTTACGGGGTTGGGTTATCCCGACGGGGGCGATGCAAACACGGTGTGGAGTACTGCCAACGTGGGTGAAGCACTTCCCGGTGTAGCCACACCCTTCACGTGGTCCGTTGCGGGAACATTTAGCGAAGCGGGCTTCAAGCGTGCATTCGCTGCGCTCGGATGCCGCGTTCCAAAGAACGCAAAGCTGGTCGGCAACGTGCACGGCCGCTTTTACTTGAACTTGTCGCAGTTCATGCGGATCGCGGCGCAGGTGCCGTTCTTGGATCCACGCACGTTGGTTGAGCTCGGCGGTGGATGGGGTGGCGACGAACTGGCGCTGCAGGTTGCAGACGTGTCGCGGCTTGGATTTTATACGCGCTTCCCACTCACCGCGGCGAGGTTGGCCCGTGAGCAACTGCGGCTCGATCAAGATGTCCAAGCGTTTGAGTCGTACACGGAGCGTGTATGGCGTGCGAGCAACGCGCTCGACCTCGCTATCTTGCCGGATGAAGGCCTCGCGCGGAACATCCAAGAGACCCAGGCTCTTCTCGAGCGTGCGGGCACAGTTATGCTCACGTGCGCATCGAGTGCGCTCGGCTCACATTTAGCTCTGAAGATATTACTCGAGCGTGTCGCACCTGTTGAAGCGGACCGTTTGGCGCAATCGCTCACGAGTGGAAT
>JAHFDX010000683.1:2296-2676 GCA_023248785.1 Myxococcales bacterium | reverse complement strand
CATCAAGTACCAAACGGTGCTTCTTCGCGACGACGTGCTCTTGGGCGATGTGGCGGTCGATCCGCAAGCCGTTCAATGGCAGCGGCTCGAGCTTCCGCCCGACGAGACCGACGACGATTCGGTCGAGCGATCACTCGGTCTGCTCGAACCTGATCCATCGATGCATCGCAGGCACCGCGAAGAAGAAGAGTACGCAGAAGAGGACTTCGCGGACGACGAACCCAAGGAACCAACCGGTGGTGCTGAGGCCTAAGCCCGCACTTGCGCCAACACTTCAGTAGGAGACGAGCACCATGAACATGTTTGATGATGACAAGGATATGCGCGCGCCCGATCTCAACGGCGACGTGCTGGGTCGTCGCCGCACGGGCAAGAAACGC
>JAHFDX010000683.1:0-2286 GCA_023248785.1 Myxococcales bacterium | reverse complement strand
AGTACTGCTCAGACAAGAACCTGCCCATCGATTACAAGGATCCACAGAGCTTGCGCTATTTCATCTCAGAGCGCGGCAAGGTGGTTCCTCGGCGAATCAGTGGCAACTGCGCTGTGCACCAGCGCAAAATCACCCTAGCCATCAAGCGCGCGCGCAACATCGCGCTCTTGCCGTTCACCGTGACGGGCTGAAAGGAAAGGAACAGAACATGCCTTCAGCTCTGGAAGTCATTCTTCAACACGACGTCGATAACGTCGGAAAATCTGGCGATCTTGTTCGCGTGAGGCCGGGTTTTGCACGCAACTTCTTGCTGCCGCGGCAACTTGCCGTACCGGCAACAGTGGGTGCGAAGAATCGGATCGAACACGAAAAGGCGGTTGCCCTTGCTCGAGCCGAAAAGCTCAAGAAGGAATACCGCGACGTTGCCGACAAACTCAACGGGCTCAAAGTCACCATCGCGCATCGCGTGGGTGAAGAGGGCCGTCTCTTCGGTGCAGTGACCTCGAAGGAAATCGAATCCGCCGTTAAGGCACTCGGACAAACGATTGAGCGTAAACGGATTCTTCTCGCAGAGCCGATTAAGCAGGTGGGCGAGTACGAGATCCCCGTACGATTCTCAAGCGATGTCCAAGCAACGCTTAAGGTTAGCGTTGTGGCGAAGTAAGCTCGTCCAATAGTCGCGGTCCGAAGACCGAACCAACGAGCGCCTTGACTCACGAAGTCAAGGCGCTCGTTCGTTGAAAGGGAATGGATCTGTGGAAAAACTGCGGAGCTTCGGAGGAAAACTTCGGGAGAACATCGAGCCCGCCATCATCGATGGCCGTGTTCCACCGAATGATCTTGATGCCGAGGCAGCTGTGCTCTCGGCCGTCCTTGTCGATCCACTTGCTCTCGACAAGGTGCTCGAATTCCTGAAGCCTGAGAACTTCTATTCGGAAGCCCATCGACGCATTTACGAAGCGTGCATCGAACTTCGGTCGGTCGGTCAGCCTGTTGACGTTGTCCAGGTTGGAACTTGGCTCAAGAATCGCGAGCGGCTATCGCAAGTAGGCGGCCTCGCGTATCTCACCGAGGTTCTAAATGCAGCACCTATGGTTGCGAATGTGGCTGCCTATGGGCGGACGATCCATGAAAAATGGCGAATACGTCAGCTTATTGCTACGTGCCAGCGCGTTGCGGCACAGGGCTACGTAGACTACGGCGAGGCGCAGGGTTTCATCGACGGCGCGGAGCAAGCGGTTTACCAAATCGCGCGAACACAGGAGTCGGTCACCACGGAGCGACTCCTCGACGTAGTCAAAAAGTCTTTTAAGGCGCTTTCCGATGCCATGGCTCGTGGAGAGCGCACAACCGGAATATCCACCGGATTCGATCGGTACGACCGACTGACCGCTGGCCTTCACGAGGGCGACTTGACGATCGTCGCTGCTCGTCCCGGCATGGGAAAGACAAGCTTCGTGCTGAACGTTGCATTGAACGTGGCTTCGCCGCGCAAACGTGAATCGCCAACGAATCCGAACGATGCATGGGAAGAGCCGGGTCGAGGTGTGGTTTTCTTCTCGCTCGAAATGCCGCGCGAGCAAATTGCAAACCGCATGGTGTGCTCCGAAGGTCGCGTGGACGTGAGCAAGATCCGCACGGGGTATCTCTCACCGCAAGACTGGACCAAACTCACGCAAGCCGCTTCGTTCCTTGGCAGCTTACCGATGTGGGTCGATGATTCGCCGACTCTGAACATTCTCGAACTGCGCGCGAAAGTTCGAAGGCTCCAGGCTGAGTTCGATCGATTCGACGAACAGGCAGGCCCATTCAAAAAATTGGGGTGGTGGTCGTCGACTACTTGCAGCTCATGCGAGGTCGTGAAGGCCTGTCTTCGCGCGAGCAGGAAATAAGCGAAATTTCGCGAGGTCTCAAGGCTCTGGCGAAGGAGCTCAAGGTCTCCGTCATAGCGCTCTCCCAACTCAATCGTGCCGTGGAAACGCGAAGCGAAAAATCAAAACGTCCTCAACTTTCCGACCTTCGCGAGTCAGGTGCCATCGAGCAGGATGCCGACAACATCTGCTTCATCTACCGCGATGACTATTACAATCAAGACTCCGAAGAGCGTTCCATCGCCGAGCTCATCGTATCCAAGCAGCGCAATGGGCCCACCGGCACGGCCAAAGTCCGATTTGAGCGTGAATACACACGGTTTGATAATCTCCCGGAGGGGGAGTTTGAAACGGACAACTGACGACCCCACCTAAGATTCTGATAAAGTCCGTTTCCTCCTTCTTCATGCAAAGC
>JAHFDX010000682.1 GCA_023248785.1 Myxococcales bacterium | reverse complement strand
TCGACCCGCTCGCGAACCTTCTCGGGGCGGCGCTCGGTGCAAGCCGTGCCGCATGTGACGCGGGCTTTGCGCCGCCTGAACTTCAAGTCGGACAAACCGGTCGGGTCGTTGCACCGCAACTTTATTTTGCGATTGGCATAAGCGGTGCCATTCAACATCTCGCCGGAATGAAGGGAAGCAAGACCATCGTTGCCATTAATAAGGACGGCGACGCTCCCATCTTCCAAGTCGCCGACTATGGACTCGTTGCGGATCTCTTTTCAGCCGTTCCCGAGCTCGTCGCCGAACTGAAGAAAGCTGTGGCCTGATCCTCTCGTGAGTTACCTCGTCCTCGCCCGCAAGTATCGGCCGCAATCCTTTGACGACATGGTCGGCCAAGAGCACGTGGCCCGAACGTTAGCGAACGCCATCGCGATGGACCGCATTGCGCACGCATTTTTGTTCACAGGCGTGCGCGGTGTGGGAAAAACCACGAGCGCACGTCTGTTAGCCAAGGCTCTCAACTGCGTAGGCAAAGATGGGAAGCAGACGAAAGCGACGTCGACACCATGTCAGGTTTGCGCTCCTTGCGTGGAGATCACGGCGGGTTCCGATCTCGACGTACAAGAGATCGACGGTGCCAGCTACAACGGCATCGACGAGGTACGACGACTTCAGGAGGGTCTCGCGTTCCGGCCGGCGCGGGACCGATCGAAAATTTTTATCGTCGACGAAGTTCACATGCTGTCGAACGCAGCGTGGAACGCTTTTCTAAAGACACTCGAGGAACCTCCGCCCCATGTGAAGTTCATCTTCGCAACCACCGAGGCTCACAAAGTTCCGATCACGATCTTGAGTCGTTGTCAGCGCTACGACTTCAAACTTATCTCCGCGCAAACGATTGCAGGACGCCTGCGGTTTGTTCTCGAAGGCGAGAAGATCAAGGCAGACGACGAAGCCATCGGAATTCTTGCGCGCGAAGCCGCGGGATCAATGCGCGACGCCATGAGTTTTTTGGATCAGGCCATCGCGTACAGCGGACGCGACCTCAAAGGGATCGATGTGGCTCGTGTGCTCGGAGTCGCTGACCGCGCGATCTTGCACGGACTTGCCCTTGCAATCCTTGAGGGTGATGCCGCGCGGGTGCTCCACGTGATTGATCAAGTGGCCGAGCAAGGTTACGACATCGCGCACGTCACCAAAGATGCGTTGCTCCACTTTCGTAACTTGGTAGTCGCCAAGGTGTGCGGTGCATCGGGAAAAGAACTTCTCGATCTCGCCGATGAAGAGGTGAACGACCTTCTTTCACTCGCCGAAAAGACGCACGTGGACGACCTGTTACGCCTCTTTCACGGTTTCTCAAAAGGTTACGATGAGATCGCTCGAAGCCAATACCCGCGGACCGCACTCGAAATGACGCTGGTGCGCCTAAGTCGGCGCCCACCCTTATTGGCTCTCGATGAGCTCTTGAACCGGTTGGGTGATCTCGAACGGCGTCTTGCCGGAAATTTGCCGCCATCAAAGCCAACCAAGCCGTCTGGAAACTCCGGAGGGGTAGGCCGAACCAACATCTCGTCCAGCATGACGCATGGGTCTGGATCTGTAACTGACACACCAATATTTGGTGCGCTGGCGTTGGTTGAGACACCGCGCATGAACCCCGTCGCTGCGGCAAAATCCATGCACGCAGTCCAAGAAGTGGCCGCGACGGAGGGCACAGGCGCTCTTGTCGCGTCGTCGACGCATGCTCCCGCACCGAGTCCCGACATGGTCGCTTGGAGGGCAATTGTTGAGCGCGTTCGAACACACCACCCAGCCGTCGCATCTATTTTTGAGCACGCGCTTGTCCTGGAAATGGGTGTCTCAGAAATTGGAGAAGCAAGTTTGCGAATTGGGTACAGAGACTGCGATACATTCCTCAAAGAGCAAGCGAACGATCCGGAGGCTCTGGATCTACTAACCCGCGAGGCTCGTGCTCACTTCGGAACGTCACTCGCGGTGTCACTCGATCTTTCCGCACAGAAGTCCTCGGCGCAGGCGACCCTCTATTCGATCAATGAAGACGCTCGAGCCAAGGATCTCGAGGGTGCCCGCGAACGGGTACGGAAGCACCCGCTTGTTCAGGAAGTGATTCGCCTTTTCGGGGCCGAAATTCGAGAGATCCGCACTCCAAAGGGGTAGCCAAGCCAAGCAATTCGCGTATCCGACCCCTGAAATCACGTGCTAAAAGCAATTCAATGAATTTCCGTGGTGGGATGAATGAGATGCTTAGGCAGGCCGCGCGGGCACAGCGTCGAATCGAGCAGGCCAAGGCCGAAGCAAAAGATCGCGAAGTAATCGGCGAGGCGCTCGGGGGGAAAATCAAGGCGACCGTGACGCTCGGCAAGCAGGTCAAGAACCTCGAATTTGACGAGGCCCTTCTCGCGAATGAAGGAGGCGAAATCGTTCGCGACGCCATCTGTGCAGCGATCAACGCGGGACTCGAGCAAGCCGAGAAGGCCATGTCACTCGAGCTCGAAAAGGTTACCGGCGGAGTCAAGATTCCGGGTCTGTGATCACGTGCTTCCTGAACGCATTCGAACCCTCGTCAAACTTCTCTCGCGTCTCCCCGGCGTTGGGGAGAAAACGGCGCAACGCTATGTTCTGTTCTTGTTCACCGCGGAGCGAGGGCTCGCAGCGCAACTTGGCAGTGAACTTCA